>JAITJY010000291.1 GCA_031278675.1 Bifidobacteriaceae bacterium | reverse complement strand
CCCCAGAACCCGTTGAAGCTCTACCACCGCCTGTGACCGGCCGGGGAGCATCGCGCGGCGTGACGTGCGGGCTTGTTCACGTCGGGCCGCGAAACGGGTACCAAGACTGGCGGCGGGGGGAGGTCGAGCGCGGCCCGGGCGGCGTGCCCTTGAAGGCGAGCGGATGGGCACGCTCCTGACGGCCGGCTGACGCCCGCGGGCGCGGAACCGGGGCGGGTTGGCTCAGGGCGATCTGGAAGATGATCGGGGAGATGGTGGGGCGAAGCCCCACCGGTCGGTAGTCTGGTAGCGGCGGGTCGCCGGAGCCCGGCCGAACCACGCCAACCGAACCAACCGACCGGAGATGGAGCAGCAAACGTGATTGCCGATGTGATTAGAGACGCGGAGAGGCGCATGACCCGGGCGGTTGAGAACGCCGCCGGCGAGTTCCAGGCCATCCGCACTGGCCGGGCCAACCCGGCGCTGTTCGAGAGAATCGAAGTTGATTATTACGGCGCCCCGGCTCCGCTGCAGCAGTTGGCGTCCGTCGTGGTGCGTGAGGCTCGTACAGTGATCATTACCCCATATGACAAGTCTGCGATGACCAGTATTGAAAAGGCCATCCGTAATTCCGATCTGGGTGTCAACCCGTCGGATGATGGGGCGGTGATTTTGGTCAATCTGCCCGAGTTGACGCAGGAGCGCCGCAAGGAATACGTCAAATTGGCGCGTGGCCGCGCTGAAGAAGGGCGGGTGGGTGTGCGCCAAGCCCGGCATAAGGCGCGCGAAGCGTTGACTCGTATCCAAAAGGAAGGCGAGGCCGGCCAGGATGAAGTGCGGAGCGCCGAAGGCAAGCTGGACGGCATGACCAAGTCTCATATTGCCAAGATCGACGAACTGCTATCCCGCAAAGAAGCCGAACTGCTCGAGGTCTGATGGCGTCAAGCGATCCGCCGGCCCCTGCGGCTAAGGGCTCTGCGCGGCGGGGACGGGACCTCGCGGTCGCCGTGCCGACGGGGTTGGGCCTGATTGTCCTGCTGATCGCCAGCGTCTGGTTCACGCCGTGGGCATTCCTGGGCCTGGTCTGCGTGGCGTTGGTCCTGGCTCTGCGCGAACTGACCGTCGCGCTAGGCAAGGCCGGTTTCCGCCTCCCGTTTGTCCCGCTGGCAGTCGGTGCCGTGGCCACACAGGTCGCTGGGGCCGCCGCAGGCCCGGGTGGAGTGGTGGTGGGTGTGTTCTTGACACTGGCTGCAACAGCAGTGTGGCGGGCCTTGGACTTCGATTACCGCCGCGCCCCCGGCGCGGCGCCGGATGGCGTCCAGGGGGTGCGTTCCCTCGCCCAGGACATCTACGCCTCGGCTTTCGCAGTGCTTTATTTACCGACCCTGGCTGCGTTGGTGGTGTTGCTCAGTTTCATGGCCCAGGGCCGTTGGTTGGTGTTGTTGTTGGTGGCGATCCCGGTCGCATCCGACACGGGCGGCTATTTTGCCGGCGCATACCTGGGTCGGCACAAACTCGCCCCGAAAGTCAGCCCGAAGAAGACCTGGGAAGGACTGGCCGGCTCGGTGGCCCTGGCCAGTGTCGCCGGGATTGTCGGCATGGCGCTGATGGGCCGGCCCTGGTACTTCGGATTGGCGCTCGCAGTGTTCGGGTCGTTGGCCGCCACTCTCGGCGACCTTGCCGAATCGCTCCTCAAACGATCCATCGGCATCAAAGACATGGGCTCATTGCTGCCAGGACACGGTGGTGTCCTGGACCGGGTAGATTCCATCCTCATGACAGCCCCCTTCGCCTATGTGTTGATTACCCTGGTCGGTGCGGGAGTCTTCGGATGAATGTAGCATTAGCCGACCGGGCGCAACGCGCCGCCAAACCGCCCCAACACCTCGCGGACTTGAGTGAACCAGAGCGCGATAGCTGGGCGGAGTCCCTGGGTCTGCCACGGATGCGCGCCCGCCAAACGGCGCGGCACTACTTTGGGAAACTGGAACGGACGGCATCGTGCATGACAGACCTACCCGCCGCCGGGCGCGACGAACTGGTCGCCACGCTGTTACCGCCACTGCTCACCCGAGCCCGCCAAATCAGCGCGGACGGCGGCCGAACCGTCAAAACCCTCTACCACCTGACCGGCGGGGCGGCCGTCGAAACCGTGCTGATGGCCTATCCGGACCGGATAACCCTTTGCGTCTCAAGCCAAGCGGGCTGCGGGATGGGCTGCCCGTTCTGCGCGACCGGGAAACTGGGGTTGGTGCGGAACTTGAGCGCCGCAGAGATCCTGGAGCAAGTGCGCCTCGCGGCGCGGGCCTGCCAGGGCGGGATCTTTGGTGGCCAGAAGCGGCTGACCAATGTGGTGTTCATGGGGATGGGTGAACCGCTAGCCAACTACAAGGCCCTGACCAGGGCAATTGCTGGGATAGCGGGTCAGGGCGGCAGCGGTTTTGGGCTGTCGGCACGCAATGTGACGGTCTCGACCTGCGGTCTGGTTGAACCGATGGACCGGTTGGCGGGCGAAGGACGGCCGGTGCGGCTGGCGCTGTCGTTGCACGCGCCGGATGATCCGGCCCGCGACGGCCTGGTGCCCATCAACCGGCGTTACGGGGTGGAGCGGACCCTGGCGGCGGCCTACCGTTACTACGAGGCGACCGGGCGGCGCGTGTCGATTGAGTACGCTTTGATCCGGGACATCAACGATCAGGCGTGGCGTGCCACCCAACTTGCCGCCAAGCTCTGCCAATATGGAACAGGGTGGGTCCACGTCAACCCGATCCCGTTGAACCCGGTGCCGGGTAGCATCTGGACGGCAAGCCGGCCGAGTGTGCAGGAAGAGTTCCTGCGCCGCTTGGCCGCCGCCGGCCTGAGCGTCACCCTGCGGGACACAAGGGGAGCGGATATTGATGGGGCCTGCGGACAGTTGGCCGCCAAGGAGGTAGTAAGGACTAATGGCTGAAGATCTTTTCCGTCGCACCAAGAGCGGGCGCGGCTATGGCATCCGCGAGGTGAACGCATTCTTCGACCGCGCGCAAGCTGTATACGAGGGCCGTTCACAAGAGACGATGACGCCAGAAGACGTCCGCAACGCGGCGTTTCCGCAGGTTAAGGGCGGATATGACGAGCCTCAGGTGGATGGCGCCCTGGACCGGTTGGACGCTGCTTTCACACGCAAACAGCGGTCCGAGTTCATTGCCGCGAACGGTCAGCAGGCGTGGCTGGACAAGATTGTGGACCGGGCAACCACCCTGTATGACCGCCTGGGGCGGCCCGACGGACAAAAGTTCGCGCCAGCCGAGGGCGGCCAGGGCGCCTATGACAGGACCCAGGTGGATGCCCTGCTGCACCGCTTAGCTGATTATTTCAACAACGGCGCCCCGCTGACCTCACAGGATATTCGCCATGCGGTGTTCGCCACGGTCCGTGGCAAGCGCGGCTATGCGATGGGACCGGTCGACGCCTACCTGGACCGCGCCCTGGAAGTCCTAGTCGCTGCCGAATAGCCCCGCCTGCCCCCAGGGCCGGTCAGACCCCCAGGGCCGGTCAGACCCCCAGGATCAGGCGACCCCACAGGAACATGTTGACGGCCACCATGATGCAACCAACCACGGCGATCAGGAAACCGGCCTTGTTCATGTCGGTGATCTTGATCATCCCGGAGGAGTAGGCCACGGCGTTGGGTGGCGTCCCAGCCGGCATCATGAACGCGCACGATGCCGCCATAGCAACCGGGATGGCCAGCAACACCGGCGAATACCCGAGCGCCTTGGCGACAGAACCGAAGATTGGGATCAAGGTCGCCGCTGCTGCCGTGTTGGACATGAACTCGGTGATGATCCAGGTCAGCAGGCAGCAGACCAACAAGAGCCAGAAAAGTTTGAGGCCGCCCAGGCCGCGGGCTTGCGTGCCGATCCATTCGGCCAGGCCGGAGGCGCCCACTTGGGCTGCGACCGAAAGTCCCCCGCCGAACAGGTACAAGATGCCCCAGGGCAGATCACGCAGATCGCCCCAACTCATCAGGGCACGGCCGGGCCGTTTGAAACTGACCGGGGTGAGGAACAACACAAAGACCACGGCTACAGCGATCAGTTCATCGGTGATCCCGGTGTTCTCCAGGTGGAGCATTTCCTCAATGAAGCCGTGCGCGATCCACGTAAAAGCGCAGATCAGGAAGATCACGCCGACGCGGCGCTCGGGTCCCCGGAACGGTCCTAGTTTGTGAAGTTCGGCTCGCATGACTGCTTTGTGCCCTGGGATGGGTTCGTTCCATTCGGGGCGGTAAGTCACGAAGGTCAGCAGGAACCAACCCACTACCAGGAAGATGGCCCACAGTGGCATGCCGACTTTCATCCAGTCGAAGAATGTGATGTTGATGCCTTGCTCTGCCAGGTTGCCGAGCGCAATCCCGTTCGGTGGCGAAGCGATCGGCGTCCCAAACGACCCGATGGAGGCGCCGTAGGCGATCGCCAGGATCATTCCAACCCCGAACTTCCGGTCTTTGCGTTTGGTGACCGATTCGACCAGTTTGATCACGGAGGTGGCGATGGGCAGCATCATCACCGCAGTCGCGGTGTTGGAAACCCACAGCGACAGGAAAGAAGTGGCGGCCATAAACCCGAAAATCACGCCGCGCGGCTTGGAGCCGACCACCGAAATCACCCAGATCGCCACCCGCCGGTGCAGGTTCCACCGCTCCATCGAGGTGGCGAGCACAAAGCCACCGAAGAACAAGAAGATGGTCTTGTTGGCGTAGGGCGCCGCCGCCACGTCGATGGTGGCCACGTTCAGCAACGGGAACGCGACCAACGGAATGAACGCCGTCACGTAGAGGGGCAGGACCTCTGTCATCCACCAGACCGCCATCAGGCAAAGGGTGGCGGCCACCAGGGCGCCTGAGCGTTCCCCGGCCAGGCCCACATTGCCGGTTGGCGCGACATCCGGCATCCACCAAGCGCAGGCCAAGAACAGCAGTGGGCCGGCCACCAGGCCAAACCGGCGCCGGGTGAACCAGCGGCTGCGGTGCTCAGGCAGGAGGTGGACCTCGCGGCGCGACGAGGTGGGCTCAGGCTTAGCCAACATTAGGTTTCCTTTCGGCTGCATAAAGATCTTGAGTGGCAAACTACTCGCATCACTTCGGTGCCAACACGGCCCTTCGGCTCACTCAGCGCTCCGACCAGTGCAGCTACTGCCCTCTTGCGCGCAGATTCCGCCCTGGGAGAGCGTTGAACAGCGCTCTCCCAGGGCGTCCGACAGCGCTTGTCTGCCGCGTTTGCGCTGGTCAGCATGCCGCTGCCCGGCGCGGGCACGGCCGGACGGTGTTGTTCAACACCGCCTGGTTGGCCGAGTGCTGTAGGCTGGGGAGTTGCCGTGCTACGGCCGCGGTTCCAAGTGCCCGGGTGGATCAGCCCCGGTGCTCCGCGCAACAACTGACAAAAGGAGTGAAGAAGAGCCATGCCGCTCGATAGGGCTACCAAAGCCAAGATCATCGCGGAATACGCGACACATGAGGGCGACACCGGCTCGCCAGAGGTCCAGATTGCGCTGCTCACTCAGCGGATCAAAGACCTGACGGAACACTTCAAGGTCCATGCGCACGATCACCATTCGCGCCGCGGACTGCTGCTGTTGGTTGGCCAGCGGCGCCGGCTGTCGGGCTACCTTGAGTCGATCGACGTGGAACGGTACCGCTCCATTGTCAAACGGCTGGGCCTGCGCCGTTAGGACCGAAGCCACCCGCCGCAGGGATTGGGTTGGGCCAGACTAGAATTGAACAGACGAAGAATCGAACAAAATAACAACTGAACAAGGCAATGAGCCAAGGGCTTTCGCCACAGAGGCGCGGTCCTCGGTAGTGGCTTCCGTAAGCTGTGCCACTGGTCACGCGGCCCCCGTGGGGCCGCCCCGGATGGCACACAAGGCGCCGGTCCTCAGCGTTTTAGCTGGTGGGGGGCGTTTTGGCGGGTGGTGGGACGTCGGCATCGGCGCTCGGCACTGATAGCGGACTTACGTGAGCCTCGATCGAAGACCGCCCGGGCTGGCTCCTTGGCCGAACTAACTGCGGCCCTTGCCGGGCCGCACCGATCGAACGAAGGAGGGCACCCGTGGAGGGCCCTGAAATCACATTCACCGAGGCCGTGATAGATAACGGTAGTTTTGGCAAGCGAACCGTCCGCTTTGAGACGGGCAGGTTGGCGAAGCAGGCAGGCGGCTCGATCGCCGCATATCTAGACCAGGAAACAATGGTGTTGTCCACCACCACGGCGGGCAAACACCCCAAAGAACAGTTTGACTTCTTTCCACTCACAGTAGATGTGGAGGAACGGATGTACGCGGCCGGGCGCATCCCCGGAAGCTTCTTTAGGCGCGAGGGACGCCCCACCACGGATGCAATCCTCGCTTGCCGCCTGATTGACCGGCCGTTGCGTCCGCTGTTCGTCAAGGGGCTGCGCAACGAGGTCCAGGTGGTAGAAACCGTCCTCGCAGTCCACCCAGAAGACGCCTATGACGTGCTCGCGATCAACGCCGCGTCCTTGTCGACTCAGATCTCCGGCCTGCCGTTCTCCGGGCCTGTCGGCGCCACCCGGCTAGCGCTGATCGACGGCCAATGGGTCGCCTTCCCCCGCTGGTCGGAGCGGGAACGCGCCGTCTTCGAGATCGTGGTGGCCGGCCGCCAAGTGGGCGATGACGTAGCCATCGCCATGATTGAAGCCGAAGCCGGCGACAAAGCATGGGACCTGGTCAACCACATGGGGGCTGGAGCACCCACCGAGGAAGTCGTAGCCGAAGGCCTCGAAGCCGCCAAGCCGTTCCTGACCGAACTCTGCCTGGCGCAGCAGCGCCTCGCGGACCAGGTGTCCAAGGAGACCCGCGAGTTCCCGCTGTTCCCGGACTACGCCCAAGATGCATATGACGCGACCGCTCAGGTGGTCACAGAAAAACTGCGTCAAGCGATCCGGATCGCAGACAAGCAGGAACGCGAAGCCACCCTGGATGACATCAAGAATCTGGCCTTAGGCGCCCTGGAAGAAAACTTCCCGGAGCGGGAAAAAGAGATCGCAGCGGCGGTCCGCGCGGTCACCAAGTCGCTGGTCCGCGAACGCGTCCTACGGGACGGCGTCCGGATCGACGGCCGCGGTCTGCGGGACATCCGGACCCTGTCCGCAGAGGTCGAGGTGTTGCCGCGGGTCCACGGATCGGCGCTGTTTGAACGTGGCGAAACCCAGATCCTGGGCGTGACCACCTTGAACATGCTGCGCATGGAACAGCAGATCGATTCGCTCAGCCCGGTGACACACAAACGCTATATGCACAATTACAACTTCCCGCCCTATTCGACCGGGGAGACCGGCCGGGTGGGTAGCCCGAAGCGCCGCGAGATTGGCCACGGCGCCTTGGCGGAGCGGGCCATTGTGCCGGTGCTGCCGAGCCGTGACGAGTTCCCTTACGCGATCCGGCAGGTCTCTGAGGCGCTCGGGTCGAACGGTTCAACGTCCATGGGTTCGGTCTGTGCCTCAACGTTGTCGCTGCTCAACGCTGGTGTGCCGCTGAAGGCGCCGGTCGCGGGGATCGCGATGGGGTTGATGAGTGACCAGGTGGACGGCGAGACGCGCTACGCGGCGCTGACGGACATTCTGGGCGCGGAGGATGCGTTCGGGGATATGGATTTCAAGGTGGCGGGCACTTCACAGTTCGTCACTGCGATCCAGTTGGACACCAAGTTGGACGGGATTCCGGCCTCGGTGCTGGCCGCCGCGCTGACCCAGGCGAAGGAGGCCCGCCTCCACATCTTGAACGTGATGAGTCAAGCGATCGACGGCCCTGACGAGCTGAATCCGTTGGCTCCGCGGGTGATCTCCGTCAAGGTCCCGGTGGACAAGATTGGCGAGGTGATTGGCCCGAAGGGCAAGATGATCAACCAGATCCAGGACCAGACCGGGGCTGAGATCTCGATTGAGGATGATGGCACCGTTTACATTGGCGCCACCGATGGTCCGTCCGCCGAGGCCGCCCGGAACCAGATCAACGCGATCGCCAACCCGCAGATGCCGGAGGTCGGCGAGCGGTTCGTCGGGACCGTCGTCAAGACCACCACTTTTGGCGCCT
>JAITJY010000290.1 GCA_031278675.1 Bifidobacteriaceae bacterium | reverse complement strand
AGATCACCGAGGCGGGGAGTCCAGCGCTTGATGCTGAGGGCACACGGGCTGCCGTCCAGAGCGCGCGCCAGTTATACCAGGAACCAAACGCAAAAGTCTACGAGCCCGATGGCGAAGCGGAATGCTTGGCGGCGATAACCGAGTTGGCGCGCCTGTATCAGCAAGCGCCCGGAACGTTCCGTGAAGTCGTCGACCGCGCGGACGAAAACGCGGCCGCGCTTTCCCCCGACTCGTTACAGATCTTCGCAGAGGTCATCCAAAACGCGGATGACGCTGGGGCCAATGAAGTAGAGATCAATGTCGGTGAAAACACCGTCAAGTTTCGGCACGACGGGAGCCCCGTGACGTTGCGCGACTTGCACGCGATGACTATTCCGTGGCTTACCACCAAGCAATCAGATGATCGGGCAACCGGGAGATTCGGCATCGGCCTAAAAACGCTTTACGCGTTGGCTGATTGCTTTGAAATCCATGATCGTTACTACCACGTCCTGGTTCGTGGGCACCATTTGGAAGCGGTTGCTGCCCCCGCTGCCGAGAACAGCGACCACACCATACTGATCCTGCACCTACGCGATGGGGCGATCAACCCGAAAGACCTAACCTCCTGGTCTGAGCGTTGGAGTCCACAGGCCCTGATGTTCTTGCGAAGTGTTCATCGCATCACGCTGACCGGGGCTGTGGAGCCTGCTCGTTTGGCGCTCGAAAGGCGACCTAGCGACTCCTTTGAACTCCCCGTGAGAGGGGCCACCGTGGCGGTGGAGCGCGAGCTAGTCTCAGACGCCAGTGGGAACCAGTGGATCTGCAACCGGGCTGAGTTCCCGAGCCCACCAACGGCCCGGCAAGGCGCAAAGTCTGTAGGGGAGTTCTCCGCTATAGGCGTTGCGTTACCGCTATTCAGCGTCACAAAGGGATGCCTTTACGTCGGCCTTCCATTAGCCAATGCCACCGATCTGCCACTGCTCCTCAACGCCCAGTTCGATGTCCTGGCGAATCGCGGCGGCCTCCTCGACGGAGCTTGGAATGTGGCAATCGCCGACAACTTGGCAACGCTATGGGAAGAATCGGTCTGCCAGCTCTTTTCAGAGCGCCCGAGCGACGCGTGGTATTCCATCCCGGCTGCGACCCTCGCTAATACATCTTCTGGAACCCTCACGGCTTTGAACCGGTCGATACAGGAATCTTCAAAGCGCCTTGGCCAGAGGTTATCACTGACGGTGAACGGGCGCTTGGTCCAGCTCGCCAACCTTGCCTGGGAAGACGACGCCCTCACCGGCGTACTCCTGGATTCGGAGATCGCGAGAATTGCTGGCCGGGAGCACACCCTGCCGAATGGTGCCCGTGACCAGCACGGTCGGTGGCGCCAAGTACTTAGCACCTGGTCGCACCTCGGGCTGGGCCTTTCCGCGCCTGTGCATGTCAAGGACGCGCTCGGGATTCTCGAAACAGACACTCCCATAGGCCGACGCATTAGACTAACGGCGCTTGCGATTGACGAGCACCTCGACGCTGACCTGGAGCGACTCGCCTGGGTGCAAGACTCCGGTGGCCGGCGCCATCGTCCGAACACGGAAGACAGCCTTTACCTGTTCGTCACTGACGCAGCCGGTCTTGCAAATGCGCTGGGCATGGCCCGAATTCTGCATGATGCGTATCTGGCGGACGAAATCTCCGCGAAAACGACTCGCGAGTGGCTCGCAGCCAGGGAACACTTCAGCACTTCCAACGACAATCTCCGCTGCTTGAAGCGCCTGGCGGAATTCGGGGAACACAGGCCAGTGCGACCGATCCCGCTGACCGATGCGCAGGTGGAAGCCCTTCGCGACGCCGTGCAAACGCTCGGCTCCGAGAAAGACAAATTGAATGGCTCTGCCATTGGTATGGCCGTCACGCTCGATGCGTTTGAGTTCGATGCCCGGGGCGAACGCTATTCCACCAAGTCCCGGCCAGGCGAGGCATACCTCGGAAAGCGCCTCGACAGGTCCGATGTGGCGTTCTATCTCGCGGCGGCCAAAACCCTCGGCCTCAAGTGGATTTCCCCCAGGTATAGCAGGGTTCTATCAGCCGGACCGCCACAGCGCGGCGACGCCCTAGGCGCGACCAAGTTTCTCGAGTTTTTGGGGTGCCGCAGGTTCCCCCCTTCAGCATTCCCGCCGCTCATCGAGCCGAAGTACTACAACAATGATTCCCGCCTCGGGCTGCCGCAATCATTCGAAGGCGCGCCTCAGCGGCGTCAAGCGGCATTGGATAGCCTGGGAGCAACCCACACTCTGGCGGATTCGGACCGGCCTGATCTGCATCGCGTTCTTCGCGACATCGAAGCGGACACCGAGGCGGCCAGCAGGCGGAGGCGCGCGCTGGACATGATGCGGTTGATCAGCCGACTGATGGACCGGTCGCCGGAAACCCTAGCCAACGTGAACGCGGCGCGCGGCCATTACGGCTGGTCGATCAAGGGGACGGTGCCCCCTTTCTGGGCGTGGGTGGCGTCCGAAATCTCGTGGGTTGACGACGCAACCGGGCGGCCGCGCCGTCCCGCAGATCTTCACCTGCAGATTCCCGCCGTACGGGTGCTCGGCATGTCGAATACCGATGTGCTTCATTCCGATTTTGACAGCGCCCCTCACGATTCAGCGGTCTTGCTTGGTATTGGCGCGGAGCCGACCGCGAGGGAGTTGGTCGAGCGCCTGAGGGAACTCAGTCGGGCGGACAACGGCTATTCGACCGAGGACCTGGGCAAAGTTTCCAGTGCCATATACGTGGGCCTCGCCCACCACCTCGAAACAGAGGGCGAACTATCAGACTTGTCCGCGTCGGAATTGCACCAAGAGTTCGCGCGATCCGAGCTTATATGGTCTGGCCGGGCATGGCATCGCCTCGACAGTGTATTGCTGGGTCCCCCGGTATTTGGCGATATAAAGGCTTTCGCGCCGGAGTCTACAGACGCTGGCAGGCTATGGCGCGAACTCGGCGTCCGATCTCCCAACATCTTGGACTGCATCGAGGTGATTCGAACAATCGCGCGGCAGGGCAAGAAGCTTCCTGACGGCCGGATCAAAGTGCTGATTGACACACTGACGACTCTAAATTCGCTCGTTGAAAAGGCCCAACCAGATCCCCAGACCCGCAAGGCATTGAGACAAATCCCGGTTTGGACCGCGCAGGGATGGGTTCGGCAACGGCCGGTCTATGTCACGGATGACCAGCAAATTGCCGAGGGCATCGGGAAACATGCCGCAGTGTGGGAGGCCGAGGCGGATCCCGGTAAGTTCGTAGCGCTGTGGGAATTGCTCAATCTGACTTCTGTGACGCCGTCGGATATCGCCGTTCTCAATGCTTCGGCGGCGACCGCTTGCGCGAAGACGGCGGCGAAATTCAGGGACGCTGTTAAACTGCTCCAAGAAAATTTCATCAGAAACAGTCCCGAGAAGCTAGGCGCTCTGGTCGACGTGTCCTGGCAAGAGCTATCTGAGTTCGATGTTCACTTGAGCCAAGACCTACAGTTGGCCGTGCGACTAGCCGACGGTGATCCCGTAACGCTCCCAGCTAAGGCATGGTTGGACCGCCGTGCCCGAATCCTTTACCTCAGCCAGCCCGATATGCTGCTCCGTTCAGAGGGTGCAGGCGCTGCAGTCGCAGGCTTGTTCAGGACTGATGAGCGCCGACAGGTGCGCCTCGAGTGGCTTGGTGCCATTGAGGCGGCGGCAAGCGGCCACGAACCGATGGGACTCGCCTTAACCACTCCGGCTGGGAGCAGTGGTTCTGGTGGAAGCAACCGAGATGACTTGATGGCGCTCAGGGACGAGAGCGAGAGACGCCGCACACGTGCGGCCAGTCAGGAAGAGGGCGACAGGCAGGCCGCGCCAAACCGGCAGGGAGGCAAAGTTCGGGAGCAGCGGGAGATGCGGGTCCTCGTAAATCCGAGCCGCCTTCACCTGAAGGAAACCACGGGCGAGATCCCTCCCCGGCCGCCAGCTTCGGCAGTCCCGCCTTCGAGGTTGTCCGAAGGCCTGAAGGAACCCAGGCCAGAAGATGATTCCAACAAAGTAGCCGCGCGGGCCAGTGGGAGTAAGGACTTCACCAAGAAGGACGTTGAGGAACTGGGATTGAAACTCGCGCTCAAGGTGCTTGGTCAAGGACTACAAGAGATAACAGACCTGAGGGCCCAGCGGGGAGTGGGGGCGGACTGGGTAGATGACCGTGGGCGCTTCTGGGAGCTCAAGGCGCATGCCGGTTCGGAGCCGGACTCCGTCAGGCTCACTAGGTCGGAAGTCCTGCGGGCCAAGGACAACCCTGGCTATTTTCTTGTTGTCGTTTCTGGCCTGGAGGGCGATGATGCCACGCCCATTGTTAGGATCATCAAGGACCCATTAACATCACTTAGCCCCGACGACAGTGCACCCGTTCAATTGTCGGGTGTGCGCAGTGCCCCAAGTCTGAGCTACCGCTTTGCGAACGTCAAAGAATAGCGACAGCGCTGCCGCGCCTCCAACCGGTCGGCAAGGGACCCGACCGCCTGCCCGTTGTTCGCGAAACTGGCTGCGGAGAGCCCGCAGCCAACGGCAGTTCGGGGTCCCGGGATGCTGGCGGGGGGCAGAACGGCCAGTTGATGGGCTCCATTCTCGGGTAACGCTGCTACAGAGTCTTGGCCAAGCTCTGCATCTTCCAAGCCGCGGACGGATCGGCCCGGGCGGCGGCCGGAGTGGCCGGGTAGTCGGCGAAGAGAAGCTCTGGGGCGAAGTCGGCCGCGGCGGCACGGGCGAGGTGCTTGGCCTCTTGATCGTCGTGGAGTCAGGGAGTCAGACCGGACAGCGTCGAGCACAGTCAAAAGGCGGAGGATCTTCTCGGCGGCCCGGGGTTGGAAGGCGGTCAGGTCGAGGGCTATTGGTTTAGCCATGAGATCATCTCCGGTTCGGGGGCGGGCAGGTAGAGTTTCCAGCGTTTCACCCAGTGGCGTTCGCCGGATCGGTTGGACGGAGAGAAGAAATAGGGACCGCCGCCAAGCGAGTTGGCAATAGAGGTCAGCGTGGGATCGGCCACGTCCCAAGCGGCGGCCTTGGCTTGCAGCACCCAGCCCAGGCGGGCGCGGAGACTGGCCGACGACGCCTCCGCCAAAGCGAGCAGGCCGCCCTGGTCGACGTGGCGGAACCCGCCGACTGAGCGCAGCGCGTTCTCCGGGCCGCCAGCCAGCGCCAAGCGCCCTAGGCAGTCGACCAGCGTCTGCTCCCTGGTGGTGACGCGATAGCGGCGCCCGGCGGGGGTCAGAAGGGACTCGGCCTTGACGGGCGCGGCCGGGAAGCCCAGCGGCCGGTACTGCTGCCCGGCGTAGTCGAAGGCGGTGATGTCGCGAGCGGTGTAGAACTGC
>JAITJY010000355.1 GCA_031278675.1 Bifidobacteriaceae bacterium | reverse complement strand
TCAAACCAACCCCGCGCGCCAACTCAAACCAACACAGCGCGCCGGCTCAATCCCAGACAGCACCCCAGCCCAATCACGCGCGGAACAATGGCTCAATCCCCCTTGGCACACTGGCTCTCGACAGCTGAAATATGCAGCGTAGGCGCTCCAACGCGCCTGGGAGCCGCCCAGGGCGCGGGCGCGCACATACTGCGGGTCGAACCGCACGGCCAGGCGTCTGGGAAACGACAGCCCCGAGATGTCGACCGTCTCCGAGGGCGGCCCAGAAGTCAAAGCCATCACCGTCGGGTCGGGGAAGTAGGTCATGGCGGCCAGCGCGATCCCGTAGACGGAGGCTATGGTCCGCTCGGAGCCGCCCATGGCCCGCAGCGACGAGTCCTCGTTGATCGCCAGCCGCCTGATCTCGGAGACCGGGAGGTGGCGCATCGCCCGGAAGTACAGGCTGAGCCCGTCCATGTGCTCCTCGGAGTGGCCCGACCAGAAGGCAGCGGTCTCAGCTTCGATCAATGGCGCCAAGACGCGCAGGGCGTCGTTCTGCGGCGAGCCGCCCGTGGCCGGGTCGACGGTGAGGCAGGCGTCAGCGAACGCTTTGGCGCGGGCGGGCGGCCGGGAGACCGACACCGACGACAAGGTGATGAACATCTGGAACGTGTTGTACAAGGTGCAGCCCGCCCACAGAGCGTCCAGCGCCACCGCTTTGCGTGACGGCGACCAGCCTTCCCGCGCGGCCTTGGCGTCCAAGTCCCGCTCGGCTTCCAGGTGCAGGTCGATCAGCGCGTAGGCGGCCCGTTTGAACGCCGAGCCGGCGGCGTTGTTCCAGAACGGGTCTTGGCCGCCCGGCGGGTAGAACGTGGTGGCGATGTTCTCGACGTAGGCGGCGCACTTGTTGTACTCCCCCATGCGCGCGGCCATCGCCGCCATGCCCAACGGGTTGTACCGGTCGGTTTTGGTCGGGTTGATCAAGTTGAGCTGCACCACGTCGAACCCGCGCGCCGTGGCCGGGCCGTAGAACGCCACCACCAGCTCCCCTTTAGGGTCGTTGACCACCAGGTTGGATGGGCGGGTGGAGCGGAGCTGCATGTCCAGCCACGGCATTATCAGGGTCTGGCCTTTCCCGGACCTGGTGATCCCGATCACCGTCGTGTTGGCCGGTCGGGTGTCCACCAGGTAGGCCCCAGCCGGTCTGGCCGGCTCGAAGGCGGGCTGGGACCAGGTCGCGGCGATCTGAGCGCGCACCTGGGCTAACGCCTTGTCGGAGCCGCGACGCCGGCGGCGGCGCCTCATCACCTCTTGGACCATCTCCGGCTCCAAGCCGGAGGTTTCCAACAAGGCCCGGCCGAGCTGGCCGTCCACTCTGACTGGTTGGCCGTCGGCCATGACCACCCGGCCCAACGCCCGGTCGTCATCGTCGATCAGGACGTGCGAGACGATGGTGGTCACGTCGATGTCGGCGTGGGCGCCCGCGTCCGGGAACCAGGGATACTCCAACACCAGCTCGTCGGGTGTCGCCAACCGGGCGTCCCCCCGGTGCTGGTTGATGTCGTCGACAGAGTTCATGGCCGCCTGGGCGGCGAGCTGACGGCGCATCAGCAGGCTCATCACGCCCGCCAAGACGCCGGGCACGCCCACCCACAGCCCGACCGCCAGCCACCACGGGCCGACAGGGTCGATGATCGCCTGGAGCAGCGTGATGTCTTGTTTGGTGAAACTGGCCACCAGCTTGGTCGCCAAACCCAACAACAACGCGACCAGCGCGAGAATCATCACCACGCAGAAGCCGATCAGCACCTTCCATTTGCGCGCCCGCTTCGCGTCGTGGGCGACCTGGGTCCGGTCGATCTGCTGAGACGCGAACACCTCACGCTGCGAGCCGAGACGCCCGGCCTGGTCGAGCGGCTCGGCCCCTGTCCGTGTTCGTGCTTGACGACGCGCCATGCCTCTACAACGAACCGCGACCCGAGGACGGAAGACAGCTCCACCCGCGATCATTGAGCATGACCAGGCCCTGTCCGCACCGAACGAAACGCCGCTGCGCTTGGCTCCGAGGTTGAAGAAGCGCTGAGATCAAGGGGGTTGAGGAGAGACCGCAGGTTCGACATGAGGCAAGCCGAGAGACGGGTCCGCCGCAACCGCCGATCCAGGCATGTCCTAGACGCCAAGACCGCCATCCAGGGCGGGCGCGTGAACACTTGCCAGCCCAAGACTCCGCGCCCGAGCATCCGAGCGTGAACTTCGCAACACAGCTGCCGGTCGCTCGCCGCTGTGGCCCGCTCGCCGCTGGGCAACTTTCGGGGGCTGCGCCCCCTTGGCCCTCTGCTCGGCATTCTCGGGCTGGCGCCCGAGTCTGGTGCTTTGCCCGCCGCGCTGGTTTCACCAGCGCAAGCACGACGCCTGCGGCATCGCCCGATCCGCCTGCGGCGTCTGACTAGGCGGGGCGAGACCGCCCCGCCGCGTGGCTCCAAGAGCCCCGCCCAGAACCCCCGTCCCAACCTCGGAGCCGCAGCGCTGGGGGCTCGCCGCCCCGCCCTGGCGGAACGGGGGTTTGCCTCACTTCGCCAGGCGGCTCCGGCCGCCCCGCTGACGCCGGCACAGAGCGTTACTTATTCCAGGCGTTGTGAGCCGCCGTTCCAAGCGGAATTGAGCCAGTGTGCCAACGACAACTGAGCCACCGCGCCAAGCTCAAGTAATCCGGTCGCCGCGCTCTTGTGCGGCTGAGCCGCGTCCTGGAGTGGGTGGTCAGGGGCGCGTGCGGCCACGGCCGGCGTCCAGGTGACTCTCCGCGCCGTGGCCCAATTGCCGGTAGCGCGGTGGCCTGGTCGCCCTTGGAATAGCGGCTCAGCCGTGCTTGGAACACTGGCTCTCAACCTTCGGAATAAGCAAGCGTTCCCGCGTGGCCGAAAACCCCGTCTCCCGCGACATCCCCGCCTTGCTCCCGATCGCGGCTGTCGCCGCTGGCGGAGCGTCATCAAAGACGCCGGTATCACCTGAGCGGCAAACAACTATGAACGGAAGACTCACTATGGGCTACGACTGAGATGGGGCTCTGGACCAAGCGCGCCACAAATGTCTTGCAGACGAGCATGCCTGCGAACCTGATTCTGAGTTTCATGGGCGCTCCTCTCGCCTCGATCATAGCGGCCCCCGCGTCATCCCCCCAGCATGGATAACTGCCCAGCAGCCAACGTCCGGCGCCCCCGCTGAGAGGAAATGTGCGTTCATTTTCGGCCCGAGATCGTGCCCTCCAGTTTCCCGGCTGCCGCGCTGCAAGGCTGCTCG
>JAITJY010000265.1 GCA_031278675.1 Bifidobacteriaceae bacterium | reverse complement strand
CAGCGCCAGCAATCCCAGAACCGCCATCGTCGCAACCTCGCCAAACACGAGCCTGAAGTCGCGCGACCGGAACACCATCCGCACAATCAGCCGGAGTAACGGGAAAGCTGCGGTGGGCTGCCACTCCAGCACCGTTCTCGTGCGCGGCGCCCCACCGCCCACACCAGCCATCCTCGAGAGCGCAAAGGTAGCCGCCACCGCCCCTCCGACGGAAAGCAGCGCTAACCAGACAAGCACGCCGTGCTCCCAAGCCGACCACAGCAACATGCCGGTTCCGGCGCCACCCCGTGGCCAGGACAGCCATACTCCGACCGCAGCCACCACGCCCCCGACTGACACCTCAGTCGCAGGCCAGCCGAGCCAGGGGGCTCGGGCGGCAGGCGCTCGCAGCGCCGTCCACACGGCATGGAAAATCCGCGCCCAGCTAACACCCGCCACGGCCGCCGTCAACACCATAAGCGCTGCCTGGACTCCCCCTAACCCGATGCTGCCGCTAATGGACAACACCAGTGCCGGTCCGCTAATCAGCGCCGCCAGTCCACCAAAGATCCCTACACGGGTGGCCGCGACAACCGCTCGCGACAACCCGCGCATCTCATGAGAGCGCAAGTAGGTGGAGATCCACTCACTGCGTGGCAACAACTCAACAAGCACCCAGAAAAAGAACGCCGCACCCAACAAGACCGCGAGAAGTTTTGCGCCGTTTTCGGCCTGTATCTGTTGAGCGTATCCCGTTCCGCCCAGGGCAGTGAGCTGCGCCATGCCTTCTTGGACCCCGACGCCTGCTACCGCAGCCAAAGCGAGCGATAGGAGCACCGCGCCAACCGCAGAGCGCCTTCTGCCCCGCATGAACTGGCCGAACACGCTCAGCACTGCTGTCCGCGAGGCGACGGCGACCTGGTTCATTGACCGACCATTTCCCGGTAACGCTCTCTGGAATCCCCTCCTGTGAAAACTTGGGCTTTCGTGCCCGCCTCCCGGACTTGCCCACGTACCAACACAACCACATGGGTGCTTTCACGGGCGGCGAAGTCTAGGTCGTGTGTGGCCCCCACAATGACCGCTCCCTCGCGGCGGTGCTCGTGAAGAATCCTGGCCATCTCATCAGCGGTAACCGGATCAAGACCGTTCCGCGGCTCGTCGACTATAACCAGCGCCGGGCGCCGCATGAGGCAGCAAATGAGCTGCAACTTGCGCTTCATCCCAAAGCTGTA
Organism: Bifidobacteriaceae bacterium; assembly: GCA_031278675.1. Lineage (GTDB taxonomy): Bacteria > Actinomycetota > Actinomycetes > Actinomycetales > WQXJ01 > JAIRTF01. The sequence goes on along the minus strand of JAITJY010000265.1, from coordinate 10,641 downwards.
CGAACCTACCAGTTGGCTTCGCTCGGGTTGCAGCGACAGACGGTCCATCAACTCTGTTGCATACTCCATAGCCGACTGACCGTGAAGCGAACCAGACGCACCACACCATGCGTGGAACCGGACCAGTTCCCAGCAGGTGAGCGCATCCGGCAAGAATTCGGTGGAATCAGGGGCCCACTCGGCGCTGCGCCGCAAGACCTTAGCACCCAGCCGAGTCCTCTTCCCGTCTAGCAACATGGATCCCGTGCCGTTTGTCAAGCCTAGGACCGCCCGGAGGATGCTCGTCTTGCCTGCCCCATTCGGACCCAACAGGCAGTGCAGTTCTCCCGGGTTGAATTCGAGACTGACAGGACCGATACGCGCACTTGGATACGTGACAGCAACTTCGACCAGCTCAATTCTCATGGCGTCGCACACCCCTCCCGCCAACAATAGCCCGCAGCACGTTCCTGCCGTCGCCAGCGAACGGCAACAAGCTCAGCAAATGTCCCACACAATACAACAGCAAACATGAACTGGCCATACCAGATGGGCTGGTTACCCAATAGCCTGGGCTGACGGCTTGGATCGCAGCTACCAGCAACAAAGCGACCGCTGCGGCACTAATTGGGCCAGCCATCGACACCAGCGCCAAAGCCACGCGTCCCCCGCGCGAGCGCACAATTCCGATTTTCCGCCCCTCAGAGAACGCGTATGCCGGCTTCAAGCCCGCAAGCCGCGCCGCAACAAGGTGCCCCCATTCGTGGACGAACAATATCCCTAGGTGGGCCAAGCCCATCACGGCAGGCCCGATCACGAGCGCTTCGGCGGTCTGTCTATTCGCGAAATCAATGGCGCCGTAGACCAAACCAACTACCACCCCCAAAACCAGGCAGACAACCAAGCCTGCGACTGCGACAACGCCTTGGCTCCGGACCACAGCCCGCGCTATTCCGAGGCTGTTGGGCGGGTACCGCCTGCGCCGGCCACCCCGGGCAAGTTGCAAGCTGTCCAAGCTGAACAGGCTCGCACCCCGAGTTCTCCAAGCATCGCGCAAGCCGATCAACACGGAATCTGCTCCACTCACTTCAATCATCGAAGCCTTGTCCAAGATCGCCACCAACGCGACGCAATCATTGAGAGCGGAGTCAGCGTCGTATCCGGGCACCTCGCCGAGCCGGGCCGCCATCTCCGACAGCAGCAAAGGGCCATCGGCCTGTAGCCACTGGACAAGATCGATAGCGGGCCCGTTCAGCATAACTTCAGTGCCGACGGTAACGTCGCGGGCGCGACCGTCCTGCAGCTCGACGCTATCGCATAGGGTGACGCTGTCGTGCGGATAGTAGCGCTGATAGGCGAGAGCGGTTTTCGCTGAGACTAAGCGACCCTTGAGTGACATTCGCATTGACCGCCACACGGCAGGTGCGGTGGCCGGGACTGAGTAGTCCCGGCCACCGCACCCGACACGTTACAGATCTACTTGCACACCACGTCAAGCGAGCCGTACCAGGTCGTGGCGCACCTCTTGGGGGTGCCCCAACAAATGGCACGGCAAGCCAGCGCAACCACACCGAAGTACAGGATCGCTAACACGACGAGCCCCCAGATCCACTCGTCCTCAGCTATATGATCCGTCTCCACCAAAGTGGCTACGGGCCGTTCAAATGTGATGGTGTCTGACATTAGTCTTCCTTCCGTTTGCGTTTTGGCTAGGTAACAAACTGCGCCACCAAGTCGGCGAGCCCCGCCTACGGCTTCCCTGGGGCCCTCCTGTTCGGCGACCACTGCCAAGTTACCCCCCCCCCCCCCCTCAGGGTCAAGCCTTTTGGCGAAATTCATTCTTGCCAAATGTGTTCCCTTGCCTCGGTCCGCTGGTTTGGGCCGAGACGACCGGCCCGGCGGCGTGTCCTGAGCAGGTGGTTCGCAGGCCAGCGCGGAAATTCCGGGCGATTTGAAACACCTTTCCGGCGGGCCGGTAACGCTACTCTGGGCTCGGAGTAGCGCGTCCCGGAAGGCATGGTGCGGCTCTTCTTGCTCTGGAAACGGGCGCGGTAATCTCCGTCGGCACCGTTACCGTTCAGCCGGAAGGGCCGCTACTCCGATCTCGGAGAAGCCGTTACAGATCGGCTGAGACAGTCGCTCAGGACGCGCCCGGCCGGCAACGCGGCCCTTGGTCTCCAGCCGCCGACAGCGCGCCGCTGCCCGGCGCCCCGGACGCTGCTCCCGCCGCCAGTGTGGCACCGGTTTGGGCAGTTTGTTGACGCTGGGGCCGGTGCTGGGGACTGGGCGTGTGGCGTTGTCGCAGGTCACGGCGTTGGGGTGAAACCGGCGGGTCGGCTGAGACTGTTCAAACTGCCCAAACCGAATCGTTGGTGCCTGGGAGAGCGTTGAACAACGCCCCCAGGGGCGTCCGACAGCGCTTGCCTTCCGCGTTTCCGCTGGTCAGGGTGCCGCTGTCCGGCGCGGGCACGGTCGGACGGTGTTGTTCAACACCGTCCTAAAGGCAGCCCACAAACTTTGGCTGCTTCGCTCCGAGATTCTGCGGGGACCCCGAGTAGGCAAAACTCAGCTCAGGCCGAGGGTGTCGCACGGACCTTTCGGCATGTCGCCAGCCTACAAATAGCGGCGGTCGGGACGGTCCGAGCCTGGGCGTATACGCAGGTCAGCGGTCTCACACAAACGGCCACCCCGAACACTTTTGTGTGAGTCGTCGACGATTCCGGTCGTTCGGGAGTCCGTGCGACACCCTCAGGCGCAAAGGTTTCTACCATGTAGTCGGGCTAGCCGTCCGGGGTGGCGCTGGTCCGCGAAAGTGGCTGCGTGCGCGCTGCCGGCGGGGGTCGGATTACGCCTGCTGCGATACCGGGTACCGGGACCGAACTTGAGCGTAGTAGACTCAACTTCTGTATAGAGTCTTAGATGGAGTTGGGGATGTACCCGAGTCCAGGAGGTAGCAATGGACGTTGAGAAACTGACCACCAAATCACGGGCTGCACTGCAGGACGCAATCCAGCAAGCCGCCGCCGCTGGCAATCCGACCGTCGAGCCACTACACCTGCTCAACGCCCTCTGGTTGGACCAAACCGGATTGGCGCTGCGGATCGCCGAGCAAGTCCACGCCGCTACCCAAGCGATCGGCACCGCCACGCGGGTGGCGCTGGCTGGCCTGCCGACGGCATCGGGCACTTCAACCGGCGCTCCCCAAGTTGGGCGCCAACTACTCGCCACCCTCGAAGCCGCCGAAAAACTCGCCGACGAACAAGGCGACAAATACGTCTCCGCCGAAATCCTCCTAATTGCCCTCGCCGGCCTCGAAGGCAAAACCGGCGAAATCCTCCGCCAAAACGGCGCCAGCCCCGAAACCCTCAAAGCCGCCCTACCCGAACTCCGCGGTGGCCAAACCGTCCAAAGCTCTAATCCGGAAGGCACATTCGACGCGCTCGGCCAATATGGCCGCGACCTGACCGAAGCCGCCAAAGACGGGCAATTGGACCCAGTTATCGGCCGCGACCAGGAGATTAGACGCGTTATACAAGTATTGTCCCGGCGCACCAAGAACAACCCCGTCCTAATTGGCGAACCCGGCGTCGGGAAAACCGCCGTAGTCGAAGGATTAGCCCAACGGATCGTCAAAGGCGACGTTCCAGAAGCCCTGCGCGGCAAACAACTAATCGCCCTAGACCTCGGCTCAATGGTCGCCGGCGCCAAATATCGCGGCGAATTCGAGGAACGCCTCAAAGCTGTGCTTCAGGAAATCAAAGATTCCGACGGGCAGGTCGTCACCTTTATCGACGAATTACACACCGTGGTCGGAGCCGGCGCCGCCGAAGGCGCCATGGACGCCGGCAACATGCTCAAACCGATGCTAGCCCGCGGCGAGTTGCGGATGGTCGGCGCCACCACGCTCGACGAATACCGCGAACGGATCGAACAAGACCCCGCCTTAGAGCGGCGCTTCCAGCAAGTGTTTGTCGGAGAACCATCAGTCGAAGACACCATAACCATTCTTCGCGGTATAGCTCCCCGCTATGAGGCACACCACCACGTCACCATTTCCGACGGCGCCCTAGTGGCCGCCGCCACCCTCTCAGACCGCTACATCTCCGGACGCCAACTCCCCGACAAAGCAATCGACCTGATGGACGAGGCCGCCTCCCGCCTCCGCATGGAGCTGACCTCCAACCCAGTCGAGATAGACCAGCTCCAACGAACCGTTTTCCGCCTCGAAATGGAAGAACAATACCTTCTGGATTCGGTAAAGGGAAAGGAAAAGAAGCTTGATGACGCCTCCGCCGAGAGGCTCGCCAAACTCCGCTCCGAAGCCGCCGACCGGCGCGAAGAACTAGCCGAATTGACCGCCCGCTGGGAACGCGAAAAAGCCGACCGGAACAAAGTAGGCGACCTCCGCGCCCGCCTCGACGAGTTGACCACCGCCGCCGAACAAGCCGAAAACCGCGGCGACCTCGCCGAAGCCTCCCGCCTCCGATTCGGGGAAATCCCGCCGGTCCAGGCCGCACTCGCCGAAGCAGAACGCACCGAGACCAGCGACAATACCAGCCCCGCCGCCGCCCCAGAAGGCGGGACCGGGCGCGACGCGGACGGGCCCGCCCCCGGCAACGCCCCCTCCCCCGCCATGGCCGTCCCACTGGTGCCAGACAAAGTAGGCCCCGACGAAGTCGCCGACGTGGTCTCCGCCTGGACCGGCATCCCCGCCGGCCGCCTCCTCGAAGGCGAAACCGCCAAACTCCTCCGCATGGAAAACGTGATAGGGCGCCGTCTGATTGGCCAGCAGACCGCCGTCACCGCAGTGTCCGATGCCGACCGCCGGGCCCGCGCAGGAGTAGCCGACCCAGCCCGGCCCACCGGTTCGTTCCTGTTCCTAGGACCCACCGGCGTCGGAAAAACCGAACTCGCCAAAGCGTTAGCGGACTTCCTCTTCGACGACGAGCACGCCATCGTGCGCCTTGACATGTCCGAATACTCCGAAAAACACTCCGTGGCACGCCTCGTCGGCGCCCCGCCCGGCTATGTCGGCTACGAAGAAGGCGGCCAATTGACCGAAGCGGTCCGGCGCCGGCCCTATTGTGTGGTGCTGCTCGATGAGGTCGAAAAGGCCCACCCCGAAGTGTTCGACATCCTCCTCCAAGTGCTAGATGACGGCCGGCTGACCGACGGCCAAGGCCGCACCGTGGACTTCAGGAACAGCATCCTGGTGCTCACCTCCAACCTCGGATCGCAGTTCCTGGTAGACCTGACCCTGGCCCCCGCCGCGCAGCGCGAAGCCGTCATGGGCGCAGTGCGCGCCGCGTTCAAACCTGAGTTCTTGAATCGGCTTGATGATGTGTTGATCTTCGAGGCGCTGAGCCTGGAACAACTCGGCCAGATTGTCGATTTGCAGGTCGCGTCCCTCAACCGCCGCCTCGCGGCGCGTCGCCTGGTCCTGGAAATCACCCCCGCCGCCCGCGATTGGCTAGCCCTCGAAGGCTACGATCCGGCGTTCGGGGCGCGGCCCCTGCGCCGCGTGATCCAGCGCGAGGTGGGCGACCGCCTCGCCAAAGACCTGCTGAACGGACGCATCAAAGACGGCCAGCGCATCCTGGTAGACCACCCCGACGGCGCCCAGGCGGTGGTGTTGGGCCCGGTCGTAGCGACCCCGGGGCCGAATCCTGCGGCCTAACGGCGCGCTGACCAGGGCTTTCGCGTCCGGGGGCAGGGCTTTCGCGGCTGCGGGCAGTCGGTGCGCCGCCCGGCCACCGCAGACCAGCTCCAAGATCAAGGCGTCAACAGTTCGCCAAGCAACGCCGCCCGAGCATCCCAAGACCAGTCCTGGGCCACCCACGCCCGCCCCGCCGCGCCCAAAGCCCGGGCCTGGGCTGGGTTCGCCAGCAATTGCGCCAGCCTAGCGGCCAATGCGCCCACATCGCGGGAATCCACGACGTAACCTGTGACGGCATCGTGCACCGCCTCCGGGGCCCCACCCGAATTGCCGACCACCACCGGCAAACCGGCCGCCGCCGCCTCCAACGCGACCATCCCCAACCCCTCAACCTGCAAACCCGCAGTCCTATCCCGGGTCGGGAACGCGAACACGTTCGCCGCCGCATAATAGGGCGGCAACTCGGCGTGCGGGATCGGGCCGGCGAACCGGACCGCGCCCGCCACCCCGAGCCGCTCCGCCAAAACCCGCAGGCGCCGCTCCGCCGGCCCCGCCCCCACCACCAGGACGCAAGCATCCGGCACAGCCCGCAAAATCGCTGGTAGCGCCCGTAACAGTGTGTCCTGACCCTTGTGTGGCACCAGCCGCGACACGCTCAACACCACCGGCGCCGCCCCCAAGCCCAACCGCGCGCGAACCGGCGCGCCATCCGCGTCCGCAAACGCTGCCGCATCCACCCCCGGACTCAGCCGCACCATCCGGGCACGCACCCCATCCGGCAACACTTGCCCGATGACGTCCCCGCAATACTCCGAAATGTACGTCAAGTAGTCCAAGCTTTGAGCGATGGAGCGGATCGCCCGCCGCGTCGGCGGCGCCTTGGTCCAAAAACACTCATGCGAATGCGACGAGCCGACAAACCGCCGGGCCGGAGTGGTGCGGCGCAGGTGGGCCGCCATCGCCCCGAGCGATGCCGCCGCCCCAAAATAGACCGAATCGGCGTTGAAACGCCTGATCAGCGCCTGCGCGCCGCGCACAATGTGCCCAGTGGGGAGCAGCGTCTTGGTGCTGGCCCGCACCACCGGGAAGCTCAACTCCGCATCGAAATCCGCTGCCCCCGCACTGGCGGATGTGAAAACGACCACCTGATCCGCCGGCTGGCGCGCCACCAGTTGATAGACGAAGTTCTCAATCCCGCCCTGTTTCGGCGGGAAATCATTAGTCACGACAAGAGTCCGGCCCATGCGCTCAATGCTTGCACACGCGTCGACGGTGTTGGCGCAGCGGCGGCGGAACGCCGACCGGCAGGCCGCTGACCCGCAGGCCGCTGACCCGCAGGCTGCCGACCCGCAGGCTGCCGACCCGCAGGCTGCCGACCCGCAGGCCGCTGACCCGCAGGCTGCCGACCCGCAGGCCGCTGACCCGCAGGCTGCCGACCCGCAGGCCGCTGACCCGCAGGCTGCCGACCCGCAGGCTGCTGACCCGCAGGCTGCTGACCCGCAGGCCGCTGACCGGCTAAGACGCGGCAGACAAGCACAGCTTAGAGCTAGGAATCCGGTTGGTCACATGATTCCTAAGCCTGGATCCACCGATGATCGCCGCAGGGAAGCACCAGACGGGTGCGATAGGCGTTCCTGGCCGGCGACGGCAGGCCCCCGGCCTGCCCGGTCAGGGGCGTCCAGCGTGCCTCGCTGGCGAGCGGCCCAGTAGGCGAGGGCCGGTGGATCGAGGCTAAGCGCCTATGACCTGTTCAGCGATCTGGACCGCGTTGAGGGCCGCGCCCTTGCGGAGATTATCACCGACCACGAACATCGCCAGGCCCCGGCCGGACGCCACAGACTGATCAACCCTGATACGGCCCACAAACACCGGGTCTCGGCCCGTGGCTGCCAGCGGGTTAGGTAGATCAGTCACAACCACGCCGGGGGCCACCGACAAGTAGGTGATCGCCTCTTGCGGACTGATCGGGCGAGCGAACTCCGCATTGATCGCGAGCGCGTGACCAGTGAACACCGGAACCCGGACGCAAGTACCACTGACCGCCAGATCAGGCAAGGCCAAGATCTTGCGGGACTCATCCCGCAGTTTCTTTTCTTCGCTGGTCTCGCCTAGCCCGTCATCCACGAGCGAACCCGCCCAAGGCACCACATTGAACGCGATCGGAGCAGGATAGACCGCAGGCGCAGGGAAACTGACGGCTGCGCCGTCAAACCGGAGCCCAGTCAAGTCGCCCGCAGTCGCCACCCTGGCCTGGTCGCCAAGCTCATCAACCCCCGCCGGACCCGTCCCGGACACAGCCTGATAGCTTGCTATCACCAGTCGGCGCAGTCCCGCCGCGTGATGCAGTGGCGCCAACACCGGGATCGCCGCCATCGTGGTGCAATTCGGGTTACCAACAATCCCCTTAGGCGCGCTCTTCGCTAACGCGCCGTTGACTTCAGCGACCACCAACGGCACCTCAGGATCAGCCCGCCACGCCGACGAATTGTCGATCACCAGCGCACCCGCCGCCGCGAACCGCGGCGCATACTTCGTCGAAGCCGCCGCACCCACCGAAAACAAAGCCAGGTCAATCCCGCTCGGGTCAGCGCGGTCCACATCCTCCACCACGACCCGCCGACCAGCGAACTCCAACTCGCGTCCCGCAGAACGCGCCGACGCGAAGAACCGCACCGAGCGGCACGGGAACGATCGCTCCTCCAACAACTGCCGCATCACAGAACCGACCTGCCCGGTGGCGCCGACCACCGCGAGGCGCACCCCCGCCCGGCTAGCCACACTAGGTAGCCGAGACCTTTGCTCCTGAGCCGAGTCTTGCCCACTCGGGGTCCCCGCAAAATCTCGGAGCGAAGCGGAGAGAGTTTGTGGGGTGGGTTTCGGGGTCCCCGCAGAATCTCGGAGCGAAGCGGCCAGAGTTTGTGGGGTGGGTTTCGGGGTCCCCGCAGATTCTCGGAGCGAAGCGGCCAGAGTTTGTGGGGTGGGTCTTGGGGTCCCCGCGGAATCTCGGAGCGAAGCGGGGACAGTTTGTGGTGTGCCTTTAGAACTCATCTGCTACTCCTTTGCGTCCAAGCGATATAAGGCTGCGCGTCATCGTCCTGTTCCTCCATAAACCACAGCTTCGCCGTTAGCTGAATCCAACTCAAACGCCGTATGGACCGCCCGCACCGCCCGGTCCAAGTCATCTTTCGCAGTGACCACCGAAATACGGATCTCCGAAGTGGAGATCATCTGAATGTTGACCCCTGCCTCGCTCAGCGCCGCGAACAGACGAGCACTCACCCCCGGATGAGACCGCATCCCCGCACCAATCAGCGACAATTTGCCGATCTGGTCGGAATACTCCAACGACAAGAACGACAACTTGTCGCGAGCGGTGGTTAAGGCGTCGACTACTTGGGCGGCATCGTCCGTCGGCAATGTGAACGAAATATCGGTGCGGCCTGTTATCTCCGTGGACACGTTCTGGACAATCATGTCCACATTGGCGGCCGCCGCAGCCACAATCTGGAAGACTGCGGCCGCCTTGCCAGGCACGTCCGGGACCCCGATCAGGGTCACCTTGCCCTGACTCGCGTCGTGTGCCACCCCTGAGATGATCGGCTGCTCCATTGGACTTACCTCGTTTCCAGAGTCGTAAAACTGTTCCGGACCGACCGGGAAATGCGCCCCACCCTCCACGATCAAAGTCCCCATCCGGTCCGAAAAACTTGACCTCACGTGCAACGGTACCCGATAACGCCGCGCGTATTCGACCGCCCGCAAATGGAGCACCTTGGCGCCCGCCGCAGCCATTTCCAGCATTTCTTCATGCGAGACCAGCGGAATGCGGTGCGCTAGCGGAACAATGCGCGGATCGGCCGTAAAAATACCGTCCACATCTGTGTAGATTTCGCAGACATCCGCGCCGAGCGCCGCCGCCAACGCGACCGCCGTCGTATCCGATCCGCCCCGCCCCAGTGTGGTGATATCTTTCGTGGTCTGTGACACCCCCTGGAAGCCGGCGACAATGGCTATGGCGCCATCGTCCAATGCCTGTCTGATCCGCCCCGGCGTCACGTCGATAATCCGCGCCTTGCCGTGCTCCGCGTCCGTGATCATCCCCGCCTGCGAACCCGTGAAGGACCGCGCCTCGTGGCCCGTGTCCGTCAACGCCATCGCGAGCAGCGCCATCGAGATCCGTTCGCCTGCCGTGAGCAGCATGTCCAGTTCCCGTGCGGGCGGCGCCGGCGAGACCGCTGCGGCCAGGTCAATCAGTTCGTCCGTCGAATCGCCCATCGCCGAGACCACCACGACCACCTCGTGGCCCGCCTCACGGTAGGCCGCGATCCGCTGCGCGACACGCCGGATGGCGGGCGCATCCGCCACCGACGAACCGCCGTACTTCTGCACCACCAAGCTCACGCGCGCCTCCTTCCCCAAGTTCGGTTCTGCCCCGCGATGGCGGGCGCATCCGTCACCGACGAACCGCCGTACTTCTGCACCACTAAGCTCACGCGCGCCTCACTTCCCCAAGTTCGGTTCTGCCCCGCCCGGCAGATTCTCCCACACCCGCGCCGGAACCGGCTCGCCGGGGGTGGCGGCGTGGTGGTTGGCTGCCGGGTGTCGCGTCGGCTCCGCAGACCGCACAAGTTCAAAACGCTAGCAAGCACGATGCCGTCCGCGCCGCCGCCCCGCCCCGCTAAGTTCACACGGTTGGCAGAGGACGATGCCGTCTACCGCGCCTTCCCCGCCCCCGCTCGCTGAGTTCACACGGTTGGCAGAGGACGATGCCGTTTACCGCGCCTTCCCTGCCCGCGCTCGCTAAGTTCACACGGTTGGCAGAGGACGATGCCGTCCGCGCCGCCGCCCCGCCCCGCTAAGCCTGGTGACGATGGCCACCAACACCTGGATCCACCGATCCTCGCCTACTGCGCCGCTCGCCAGCTGATATGGGGGTGGGGTTTGTCAACTGAGCGTGCTGGGTTTCCCCGTTGTGCCTGGTGGGGGCGCGGCGGGGTGTGGCGCCG
>JAITJY010000243.1 GCA_031278675.1 Bifidobacteriaceae bacterium | reverse complement strand
GGCGTTGTTTGCGGCGCGTCTGGCGATCCAGCTGCCGCTCTATCTCACGCAGCAGGTGGAACTGCTCGGCACCATCAAGCTGGTGATGGGCGCGCCGGCCTTCGTCGCTGTGCTGTGGCTAGCCTGGCTGATCATGCGACCCGTCCTGCGGCCGGGTGAGCCGGGTGCGCCGGGGTCGTCGGCTGCTCCGGGCGCTGGGGCGCCCTGACGCCGCGCTGAACTGGGACCGTCGGCGGCGCCGGGTTGAACTGGGACCGTCGGCGGCGCCTGGCGGGCTGGCCGGGGTTCTTGGCAGAGTGCGCTAGTTGGGGTTACGGGGTGTTGCCGCGTCGGCTGGGGCCGCGAAGGGCCCGTCGAGCGTGCCAACCCGTCGGCTTGGAGCCGCGCTGGGCTCGCCGAGCGTGTCAACGCACCGGCTTGGGGCCGCGAAGGGCCCGTCGAGCGTGCCAACTCATCTGCTTGGGGCCGCGAAGGGCCCGTTGAGCGTACCAACTCGTCGGCTTGGGGCCGCGAGTGTTTCAATTTATCTCCTGGATTTCGTCGAGTGTTTCAATTTATCTCCGCCCCTCAGCATCATCGCAGGTCAGAGCCTTGGGCTAGGTTGGGCAGGAGATAAATTGAAACACTCGCCACCGGAAAGGAGATAAATTGAAACACTCGACACCGCCCGCAGCGCCAAGCACGGGCCGACTGCTCTGAGCGCGACGCGCTGACCAGCGCTTTGCGTTCTGTTCAGACGGCGGGAGTCGGCGCCCTGGTTCGCTTTGCTCAAAGCCCCGGGGCCCTCCGGCGCCATGCCCAGCGTCGGGCAAGGGGGCGGCAAGGCGCGCTGACCTGCGATGACGGGGCTGGAGCGGGTCGGTACCCGGGCGCTGGGGGGCTCGGGGGAGGGCGCGGCCCCGGCCTCGATCCAAGCCAAGGACGGCCCGTCCCAGCAGGTCACAGCGTTACGTCCAATCGCCCTCGCGTTCATCAGAGCGCACGCGCCACCCGCGCAACGCCCGCAGCCCGATCACGACCCCGCCGCCACGCCAGCAGTTCAGCCCCGCCGCCAGCCGCGCAACGCCCGCAGCCCGATCACGACCCCCGCCGCCACGCCAACCAGATCGGCCACGATGTCCCACCAGTCGCCGGTGCGCGTGAGCCACGCCGCTTGGATCGCTTCACTGACGAACGCATGTACGGCGAACAGTGCTCCAATCAGGTACGGCCGACTGACCAATGCGGTCCACAAGCCAGCCGCCAAGCCGAAGGAGACGCAGTGGGCCACCAAGTCGAGGCGCGGAATAAAGAAGGTGTCGGGCCCGGGCACATCCGGCGCGTACAACATGATGAGTTGTAAGACCAGCGCTACCCACGCCGCCGCGCTGAGCACCCACCGAGGAAAGACGCGCCGTGTCACCGGACCAATCTATCCCGGACCGCCAAGTCCAGGCGGCGATTCGCGCCGCAGTCCAGCATCGCGCCGCCGGGCTGGGGCTCGCCGGCAGCCGCAGTCCGGGATCGCACAGCCGCCCTGGAGCACCCCAGCTCGGGGGCGCGGCATCGTCCTTCGGCTGTCCAAACCTGGCGCAGGCCGCCACCTGAAATTCGCTCTATCCACAGGCCGCGGTTTTCCGTGATGCGCGATCCCGCCTCACAGTGCACCATTGGTCTATGGAAACGCTGCAGCGCTGCTTTGGGAATGACGACCCGTTGTACAGCGCTTACCACGACACCGAATGGGGTACCGAATTACACGGCGACGCCGCGCTATTCGAACGGATCAGCCTGGAAATCTTCGCCGCAGGCTTGTCCTGGCTCACAGTTCTGCGCAAGCGGGACGCCTTCCGCGAGGCCTTCGCCGGGTTCGACCCGGGCGCGGTGGCCATGTTCGATGACGCCGCCGTCGCGCAATTGCTGGACAACGGTGGGATCATCCGCAACCGGGCGAAGATCAACGCGACCATTTCTAATGCACGCCAACTGCGCGCGTTGCAAGCGGCTGGCGGTTCGCTCGACCAGCTAGTTTGGTCACACAAGCCGGCCTGGCACCCCTCGCCCGCCACCATTGCGGACATTCCGAGTTCAATCCCCGAATCGCTGAAATTGACCCGAGACCTGAAGACGCTGGGTTTCCAATGGGTAGGACCTGTCGTGGTGTATTCCACAATGGAAGCGGTCGGCGTGGTCAATGATCATCCGCTCACCTGCCCACGGCGCGCGCGCCCCCGCAAACTGAACCTGCCCCCGTTCTAACCCCCGCTCCGGCCCCGCCTGGGGCTGGGGCCCGGTTAGGCTGGTCGCCGTGCCAGAGTTACCCGAAGTAGAAACTGTCCGCCGCGGATTGGATCAGTTGGTGGTGGGGCGGGAGATCACCAAGATTGATGTGTTTGAGCCGAAATCATTCCTCGGCCAGCCGGCTGAGGCGTCCGGGCACCGCGTCACGGGCACAAGGCGCCGCGGCAAGGTGCTGATGATCGACCTGGACGGCGGGTTGACGCTGGTAGGACACCTCAAAATGACCGGGCAGATGGTCTACCGCGAAACGGCTCCCGGCCCGGACGCGACACGTTGGGGTGCAGGTCACCCGAACGACTCGCTGATCGGTGAACTCCCGGACGCCTCAAGTCGCCTCGCCATCCACTTCGAGGGCGGATCAACCCTGTACTTCAACGACCAGCGCAAGTTCGGCTGGCTCGCGCTGATACCAACCGATCAGGTCGCCGCGATTCCGCTGTTAGCCAAGATGGGACCAGAACCGCTGGAGGGCGACCCGTGGCCGGAGTTCAGGCGTCGCATCCGGCGCCACCAGGCGACATCAGTCAAGGCGGCCTTGTTGAACCAGGAGATAGTAGCCGGGATCGGCAACATCTACGCCGACGAGGCCCTCTGGCACGCCCGCATCCATCCGGCTACAAGGGTTGGCGACATCAGCGACCGGAAGCTCAAGTCGGCCCTCGGGGGCGCAGCCCAGGCCATGCGCCTATCCCTTGAACTGGGCGGATCAACCGACCGCAACTATGTCGACGCCGAAGGGCGCCGGGGTGCCTACCTGGATTTCGCCAATGTGTTCCGCCGCGAAGGCCAGCCCTGCAAGCGCTGCCAGCGCCCAATCTCCAAGACCCGTCTCGCTGGCCGCGGCACCCACTTCTGCCCCGCCTGCCAGCGCCCACCCCGCCCCCGCACGGTCTAGCCCGGTCTGTCCCCAGACCGCTACAGGGAGTCGCCGAAGTCGGAGCGGAATTTGGCCATCAGTTGGTGCGCCCAATCGCCGATCGGCTCTAAGCGGCCGTAGAAGAAGCGGAGGATCTCGGGTTCTTCAACCCAGCGCAGGCCGCCGACTAGGCGGCGGTTGGCATGCAGCCAACGAACTCGATCAATCGCGTAGCTGACCTGGGACAATGTGAACACTCGCCGGGGGACGGCGAGTCGCACCAACTCCATGTGCGCCAAAGGTTCGGTGCCGTCCGGGCCACGCTGTTCGGACATGGTGCCGCGTTCCATGCCACGCACGCCTGAGGCCAGGTAAATGGCGGAGGCTAGGGCTGCGGCGGGATAAAGAGGCTGGGGCAGATGATCTAAGAACCGCATCGCATCGACGTGGGCGCCGAGCCCACCAGCGGGTTTGACCACCGGCACGCCGTAACCGTCGAGTTCGTTGACCATGTGTTC
>JAITJY010000228.1 GCA_031278675.1 Bifidobacteriaceae bacterium | reverse complement strand
CCGAGTTGGATGATCGAACCCCAACCTAAATCCCGGAGCCTGCGCCCATATACGCGGCCTGTTGAACGCCGAGTTCGACCAGGTGATGACTGCTGCCAAAGACGGCATCGCCGCCTTGGTGGCGGAGAAGAAGAGGCTCGAAGACGCCCAAGACGCCCTGATAGACGCCTATCTGGGCAAGCAGATCAGCCGCGAGGCGCTGGGTCGCAAACACGACCCGCTCCAGGTCCGCCTCGAAGAAGTCAACCAGCAGATCGAACTGTGCTCACGCGACTACGCCGACTACCGGCGCAACATGGACGCCTACCTCGGCCTGACCGCGAACCCGTTCGAGTTGTACCGGCGCTCCAACGCTTCGGTGCGCCGCCTGTTCAACCAATGCTTCTTCCGCAAGCTCTATATTGACGAGTTGATTCCCGCGCCCGAAGGCGAAGACGGCCTGAACATCCGCGCCGACCTCGAAGACCCCTACACCTTCTTCTTCGACCCCAAGACCATCGAACGCGCCCAGGCATACATGGTTCCCGACGCCGATTCAGAAGAAGACGGGCCGATCCTGACCCCGGTTCAACTGGTCACACGTTCTCACATGACCGAAAAGGGGTCCCGGATGTATGAGTCCGGGAACGTTGCCCCACGCATGTCGAACCTGTATTCGCGCTGGTCAGGAGCGGTGTCCGGTTGGGAATCCGACGGTCAAGTCGGCCCGTTGAAGGACGTTCGCGGGGAGGTTGTGGTTCAAGATGTACAACCTAGAACCTTGGTCGGACTCGAACACGCGGAGCGGCTGCTTGCCGAGTTCGAGGCTGGCGAGTCCATTCGCGGGCTCGCCCGGAAACACAAGCTGCACCGCAACACGGTGATCCGTTCGCTGCGCAAGGCCGGGGTGCCGCCGCAGCGCCCAACCTCGATCACGAAGCGGCCCGAGTTGGTGACGGAGGCCAGCCGACTGCGGGAGGAAGGTTTGACGCTTCGGAAGATCGGGGAGGTCATGGGGTTGTCGCGTCCGTCGGTGCATCGGCTTCTGAACGCGTGAGTCACAGCGCCATCGCGGGCGTTGGCGTGGCCATAGTGTTGGATGACGCAGGGTCGGTGTGGCTGTGGCGGAGCGGGCGCATCGGCTCGATGGATTCCAGGAACTCGATCAAGGAGGGCTGCTCCCAGCCTTCGGGCTGACCGGGGCCGGATCGGGTCTGGGCGGAAAAAATAACCCGGCGCCAGAGACGCCGGGTGGTGTATGAGTCGAGTCTAGCAGGGCCGGACCCAGGAGATGGGCCCGTCCCTGGTGGATTACCAGCCTGCGGGTTTGCGCAGCTTGCCGACTTGGCCCGGCAACTGGGCGCTGGTCAGGTCTTGCAGAGTGAGCCTGCGGCCCCAATGCAAGCCCACGGGCTGGCCAGCCGCCAGCTTCAAAGCCCCAGCGGTCTGCCCCGTGGTCGGGTTTATGACTCCCACCGGGATGGCGCTCCGGGCCTTGGCCACTGGCAGCGCTAGATCGGAATCGTTGCTGATAACCAGCGCCGCCTCGACGCTGCCGCTTAGGGCGTCCAGCAGCAGGTTGGTTGCCAGTTGCCGCAGGTCGATCCAACGCCAGCCTGGCACGCTGTGGCCACCGGCCAAACCAACACCGCCGTAGTAGAGGTTGAACCCGTCAACGTAGACCCCAACGATCACGGCGAACAGCCTATCCGCCAACACTGACGCCTCTGCTGGCCGGTTCTGGACCAGGGCAGCCTCGCGCACCTTCCCGGTTACAGCGGCCCGCCCCTCACTTCTTCTTGGGCTTGGAGGGCCGACATTTGCGTGGGAAGGACCACTATGACTACACATCCACCCGATTTCAGAGCTAGCGGTCTTGGCCGACGGCGCGTCGGGCCTGGCCGGTTCGGCCGCTTCATCCGGGGCTTGGCCGCTTTGGCGGTGGTTATCGGCGTGGCTGCGGCCACGGCTCCGGCCGCGCAGGCCGCCGAGTACTTGACGGGGGAATGGGGGACCTACAACGGCGCCTCGACGTTCTGGGGGAACTTGAAGGTGGGCGGTGTTTACGGGTTGTGCATCGACCCTGGCACCACCCCGCCGGATTCGCTGGGCGACGCCAACGCCCGGAAGGTTTGCGGGACGCTCGGCGCGGACGCCAAACCGGACAAAACCTCGCAAATCGCGTGGCTGCTGGCCCGGCATCTCAACGACACAGATGACAAGACGTTGGTGTCGTTGTCGCAGTTCGCGCGAGACAAGTACCACACGGGTATCCCGGTCGCCTACCCAGCTCGTTACAACGAGCTGGTGGCCGAGGCGGCGCAGGCGGGGCCGAAAGACGGCTATGCCCAAGAAGACTTGCCCACACCGTCAACTACGGCGATTACGGGGCCTACGGGTTCGTGTTCGGCATCGACCTGGCTAAACAACCCGCCGCGACCAAGGACTATCTTGCCAAGGGTGTGGACAGCGCCCGGTTCCCATCCCCCGCACCCCCGGTCCGATGCCGCGCCCCGCACCCCAGTGCCGCGCCCCGCACCAACCGCCAAAGGCACGACCCCCCGTGTACCCAACAGAGCCCGCCTGCCCTTGCTGCCTTCCGGCCCTGGGGGAGTTCAGCGAGATGCCGCCACACGAGGGGTCTGACATAAGCCTAACCCACGCCGATTAGGCTGATTGAATCAGCGTCATACCGACCGAACACCGACCGAACACCTAAGGAACACCGAAGGACCAGCCATGACCCAGTCAACGCCCGACATCTGCGACGAGTTCCCTGACGCCGTTCACGTGTTGGACGGCCGTTTTGCCAGCTTCGGTGCCCTGGAGGCGTTCCACGGCAGCGCCGTGACGGTCAGGTGTTTCGAGGACAACTCACGCGTCAAGGAGTTGGCCGCCACCCCGGGCGAAGGCCGCGTCATGGTGGTGGCCGGCGGCGGATCGCTGCACCGCGCGCTGCTCGGCGACCTGATCGCAGCCAATGCGGCGAACAACGGCTGGGCGGGCTTCGTGATCGATGGCGCCGTGCGCGATGTCGACATCCTCCGCACCCTAAACCTCGGCATCAGGGCGCGTGGCGCGGTGCCACGGAAGACTGAGCGGCGTGGGCTCGGCGAGGTCGGCATCCCCGTGCTGGTCGGAGGCGTCACCATCCACCCCGGCGACCGGATCTTCGCCGACGCGACCGGCATAGTCCTGCTGCCGCCGGCGAATTAGCGCGGGAAGATGCCGTGCAGGGCTCGGCCAGCCGGGCAGGCCACCGGCCTGCCATCGCCGGCCAGGAAGGCCCATCGCACCCGTCTGGTGCTTCCCTGCGGCGATCCTCGGTGGATCCAGGCTCAGCCGGGGGGCAGCGGATCCTCGGTGGGGGGTGACGCTACCAAAATGACCAGCGCCAGCCCGATCAGGCCGAGGCCGCACCACGCGCCGGCGGCGAGCCGCTCACCTACCACGGCGACCGCCAGGACGGCAGCGACGGCCGGTTCGATCAGCGTGACGGTGGTCGCGGTGCTGGCCGGGACTCGCACCAAACCGTAGCTGAACAGCAGATATCCGGCGAACATCGGCACCGTCACCATGTAGCTGGCGACGGCGAAGGCTTTGGCGGATTCGACCAGCGGCGCCCCGGTGACCACCAACACGGGCACCAGCGCGGCGCCCCCCACGCCGAAGATCGCGCCCATCGCGGCCCGGCGGGGTACCCCGCGCGCCATAGTCCGGCGGACTGCCCACGAATACCCCGCGTACGTCGCGCCGGCCACCAAGCCGAGCAGTATCCCTCCAGCCATGCCCTGCGACGATGCCGTCTGCCCGCTTCCCCGCACCAAACACACCAGCGCACCGCCCACGGTCCCCAAAGTGGCGGCGAGCGCCCACGGCCAGCCTAATCTGCGCTGGTCAACGACTTTTTCGTAGACCGCAGCGGCGAGCGGCGCGGCCGCCAATGACACCACCGTCCCGACGGCAACCCCGGCGAGCCGCATTGAGCTGTAGAACGCGAGCGGGTAGATCGCGACGGCTAGCGCTCCGAGGGCAATGGTCCCGGCGGAACGGCGTAGGGCGGGCTGGGCAGCTCGGGCGCCGGGCAGTGCCACCAGGGCCTGGAGTAATCCGGCGATTCCGTGGGCGGCTGCGCCGATTGCCAATGGTCCAACCTCCGGGGCGAATGTGGCCGCAGTTCCGGTGGTGCCCCACAGGACGGATGTCACCGCAATTGCTGCGATTCCGGCGCGCCGCGCCCGGGCTTGGTCCGGCCCTGCCGGGCGCCCGGGTCTAAAGCGGTCTGGCGTCACGGGATAGTCCTATTGTCCGGCCGTGCCGCCCGTTGGGGCACTGCGGTGCGGCGTCACGGGATAGTCCTATTGTCCGGCGCTGCCCGCCCGTTGGGGCACTGCGGTGCGGCGTCACGGGATAGTCCCCCTTTCTCAACGCAAACCGTACAAGGTTCCGGCCCGTCCTGGTGTCCCGGTCTCGCATTCCGTCTAATCCCTTTGGCACAGGCCCAACACCGGTTATACTCGTCGCACATACCAAGTTTGGAGGCAACCCATGGGCCTGACAGCAGTCTACTTCGGCGTCGACGACGCAGCTTTGGAATCTACCGTCGGATTGGACGGCGATGATCTGATCGAACTAATCGAAGAGTGGGAGGAAGAACCGAAGGAGCCCAGATATGACCTGTATAAGTTCTGGGACATGCTCCACTTCGCTCTTACCGGAAAGTCACTCTCGGAGACGGTCTATGGCGCCCCGCTCAGCGAAGCGATAATCGGCGCTGATGGCTACGATGCCGACTTCGTTATCGGCGCGACCAAAGCCGCCGAACTGACGCGAATCATCGCCGACCTTGAGGCGGTGGACTTCGACGCTCGGCGGGCCGACTTCACCCTTGATGCACTGGCCGAGAAGGACCTCTACCCCTCGCTGGGATTATCCACCGC
>JAITJY010000348.1 GCA_031278675.1 Bifidobacteriaceae bacterium | reverse complement strand
CATCGGCGGCCGGATGCCCCAGCTAATCGGCGCCACGCTGCTGGTCACATTGATTATTACGGCGGTCTTGGCGATACCGGTCACGGCCGGCGTGGTCGGGGGAATACTGGTGCTGGGCGACTTGTGGGGCGGCGGGTCCGCGTCCGGGGCTGGTGCACTGCTGATACTGCTAGCCGTAGCTGTGGGGAGTGTCGGCGCCTGCTGGATCGCGGTGCGGACGCTGTTCGTCCCCGCGTGCGTGGTGCTGGAAGGACAAACCGTGATCGCTTCGGTCAGGCGCGGCTGGGATCTATCGAAAGGCCGCTTTTGGCCGATCCTCGGGATCTATCTGCTCGCCGCGATAGTTGTGAACGTTATATCGGGCGTGGTCGCGACGCCGGTCATGGTGGTTGCGTTCTTGGCGGAGGGCCTCGGCCCGCTGGCGGTCCAAGTGATCACAGTCATCGCCTCGACCTTGACGCTTATGGTCACCCTGCCGTTCAGCGCTGCGGTGACCGCGCTGCTCTATTTGGATGCGCGTATCCGCTCCGAGGGCCTGGACCTGGCGCTGATGCGCGCCGCTGAGGAATAGTTGCCGTGACCACCGCGTTGGAACCGCCGCTCAACCCCGACCGGGATGAGGCTCGCCGTTGGCTGGAAGAGGAACTGTCCCGGTCCATTTATGACGAAAACCCTTCCCTCTGGGAGCGGTTTATTGCCTGGCTGCGGGACATATTCATCGAGGAGGCCACGGCCGGGCCGGCGTCCTGGTGGGTGGCGGTTGCCGTCGGCGTGCTGGTGTTGGCGCTGGCGGCGGCCGTCGCGTGGTTTATCGCCCGCCAGCGGCGCATCCGGGGCGCCAAGCGCGCGCCCGGCCCGGTCTTCGCCGATGAGCGCCGCACCGCAGACGAGTTGCGCGCCGCCGCCCAGGAGCGGGCGCGGGTCGGCGATTGGCGCAGCGCGTGCATCCTCGCCTTCCAGGCGCTCACCCGCAGTTTCGAGGAGGAGGCCATCCTCGACCCCCAGCCAGGCCGCACCGCCCGCGAAGTAGCCGCCGATGCCGCCCAGGTGCTACCCAGTTTATCCCGACAATTGTACGATGCCGCCTCCCAGTTCGACCGCATCGCTTACGGCCACGCCAGGGGTGACGCCCAGGTCTTCGCCTCCCTGACCGGCCTCGCTGAGCGCGCCCGCGCGACCCGGCCGGTCGAACCTCCCACCGTGAGCGAAGACGCGCCCGCCCTGAGCGGAGCCCCGGCATGAGTGACCCCTTCGCACTGGCACCCCCGCCCGCACCAGGCCGCGCCCGCCAGCGCGCGAGGACCGCCACCCAGGCGCGCGCGCACACCATTGCGGGATGGGTGCTCGGCCTGGGCGTGCCCCTGGCCGCAGTCGTGGTGATGACCGCGCTGCTGGTCACCCCAACCGACAAGACGCCCCTGTCGATCGCCAATCCGCGCCCTGATGGCGCCATGGCGCTGGCGCAGGTGCTCCGTCAGCAAGGAGTCGCGGTCACCCCAACTGATTCGACCGCGAGTGCGGTGGCGCGAGCAGACGGCGACGTGACCCTGGCGATAGTCGCCCCGGATCGGCTCAGCGACCACCAGTTGGAGCTGTATGCCAAGGTCAAATGCGCTGTAGTGCTGATCGAACCGAGCCCTTTGCTAAGCGAACACCTCCAAGAAGAACTCTCCTTGGACCAGTTGAGCATCATTGTCGATGGCGCCATGGTCACCAACAGCCGGATCACCCGATCCCGCAACGCGGCCGAGGCGCTGCGATTGCTGGGCCAACACCGCACCCTGATCTGGAACATGGCGTCCTATGAGGACGAGCAGGGCGGCCAGGCCAACTTGTGGGACATGCTCCCGCCGTGGGCAAGAATAGTTGCCCTCCAGCTAGTGATCGCCGTCGCGGGAGCGGCGGCCTGGCGTGGCCGTCGCATGGGACGCGTGGTCCCGGACGAACTGCCCGTGACCGTCCCAGCCTCACAGCTCACAGTCGGTTTGGGCCATCTGTACGGCCGCGCACGCGCACTGGGGCACGCCGCCGCCGCCCTGCGGGCGGGGGCGGCAAGCCGCATTGGAACAGCTTTGGGTCTGCCCACTTCGGCTGAGCCCGCTACGCTGGTCGCCGGGACGGCCCGAGCCACCAACCGCACCGGACCTGAGATCAGCCACCTGCTGTACGGACCGGCGCCGGGCTCCGGCGCCGAATTGGCCGCGCTGGCCAAAGCCTTAGACCAACTCGTAGAAGGAGTGTTCCGCCCATGACTCAGCCAACCGGCCCTTCACTTGGCGCCACCACCGATCCGCGTGAGGCTTTCATAGCCGTGCGCGCTGAGGTCGCCAAAGCTGTCGTAGGTCAAGACGCCGCAGTCACCGGCTTGCTGATCGGCTTGCTGGCCGGCGGCCACGTGCTGGTTGAAGGCGTCCCCGGGGTAGCCAAGACGCTGCTGGTGCGCTCGCTGGCGACCGCGCTGGACCTAGAAGCCAAACGGATCCAGTTCACACCAGACCTGATGCCGGGAGATGTCACTGGTTCCCTCATCTATGACTCCAGGACCGCTAACTTCGAGTTCAGGCCGGGACCGGTGTTCACCAATCTGCTCCTCGCGGATGAGATCAACCGGACTCCGCCCAAGACACAGGCCTCGTTGCTGGAGGCGATGGAGGAACGCCAGGTCTCGGTCGAAGGCGCAGCCAAGCTGCTGCCCAAACCGTTCATGGTGATTGCGACGCAAAACCCGATCGAATACGAGGGCACCTATCCTCTTCCGGAGGCCCAACTCGACCGGTTCTTGTTGAAACTGATCCTGCCGCTGCCGGCCCGTGCTGAAGAAATCGAGGTGGTGAGTCGTCATGCGGCCGGGTTTGATCCCCGGGCCTTGCACCGGGCCGGGTTGCGCGCCGTCGCCGGGCCGCAGGTGCTGGAGGTTGCTCAGGCCGCCGCCGCCAACGTCCAGGTTGACCCCGCAGTGTTGGGCTACATCGTAGACATTTGCCGGGCAACGCGGAGCGCACCATCGGTCGCGCTGGGGGTTTCGCCGCGCGGCGCGACGGCCCTGATGACCACGGCCCGCGCGTGGGCGTGGCTCAGCGGCCGTACGTTCACCACGCCCGATGACGTCAAAGCGCTAGCCCTGTCCACCCTCAGCCACCGCATCCAGCTACGGGTCGAGGCCGAAACGGAAGGCGTCAGCCCCGCTAGCGTTTTGAACTCGATTCTGGCCACGGTCCCCGTCCCGCGCTGAGCGCCATGGTTTTCACGTGGCGGTTCCCTGCGGCGCTGGCGTTGGGCGTGGTGCCGGTGATCTTGGCGCCCACGCCCGCCACCGTCGCGGTTTGGACCTTACTGGTTGTGGTCCTGGCGATCTGCGACGTGGCTGGCGCGGTCCCCCCGAAGGCGTTCCGGCTTGCCCGCACCGTCGCCAAGACACCGCCCGGTGACGCCTCAACCCCGGCCACACCCACGCTGACCAGCGCAGATGAACCCAACCGGGGAGTCACCGCGATCCGGTTGACGGAGCTAGCCTGGAGTGTGGTGGCCGTAACCAACCCGACCCGGCGCCCGGCGCGGCTGGCGCTGCGGGATGCGTGGACGGCATCGGCGGGCGGTGAAAACGAAGTGCGGCGCCTGCGCGTGCCTGGCGGGGCGACCCGTCGATCCGGTGGATTGTTGCGGCCGCGGCGGCGCGGTGAGTTCGGGGCGGACCGGGTCACGGTGCGGAGCTTCGGGCCGTTGGGGATGGCGGGCCGACAGCACTCCCGCGACGTGCCGGCGCGTTTGCGGGTGCTGCCCGAGTTCCGCTCGCGCAACTTGTTGGGGCCGCGCCTGGCCCGGTTGCGGGAACTGGACGGGCGGCCGGCCCAGGTCCGTGGGCAGGGCACCGAGTTCGATTCGCTGCGGGACTACGCTTTGGGCGATGACGTCCGGTCAATCGACTGGCGCGCCAGCGCCCGCGCCGAACACGTGATGGTGCGCACCTGGCGGCCTGAACGCAGCCGCCAGGTTGTGATTGTGTTGGACACATCGCGCTGGGCGGCCGGCCGGGTCGGCGATATGACCAGGCTCGATGCCGGGATTGAGGCCGCTCTGCTCCTGGGGGCGGTGGCCGGGGCGGCGGGTGACCGGGTCCAGTTGCTGGCCGCTGACAGGGCGCTGCGCGCCTGGACTGCTCCGGTGGTCGGGACCGGGACGCTGACTGCCTTGGCCAATGCCTTAGCCATGGTCAAACCCGCGCTGGTTGAAGCCAACTGGAAGCTGATCGCCGCGCAGTTGCACGCCCGCGTGCGGGGACGCGCCCTGGTGGTCTTGCTCACCAGCACGGACCCGGCTCTGGTCGAGGTGGGCCTGGCGCCCGTGGCGGATGGCTTGATGCGCCGTCACGCCGTCATGGTCGGCACCATCCGGGACCCGGCTGATGCGGCCCGTTTGGGCGCTCGCGCGAACCTTGATGAGCTGTACCAGGCCGCTGCCGCCGCGCGGCGCGAGTTGGCGGTCGCCGCGACCGAGGCGCGTCTGCGCGCGCTGGGCGC
>JAITJY010000119.1 GCA_031278675.1 Bifidobacteriaceae bacterium | reverse complement strand
CGGCGCCCGCCGCCACCGCGCCGCCTGCCGCATCCGAGCCGCCCGAGCCGCCCGCGCCGCCAACCGCATCTGCGGCGCCGCCGCCCACCCCTTTCCATGACCTCGACGCCTACATCGCCCTGCCCCGCCTCAGCGGCCTGATCATCTCGCCAGACGGGAAGCGCCTGGTCACAGCGGTGGCGACGCTCAACCCAGACCACACTGCCTACACCCAGGCGCTGTGGGAAGTGGACCCCACCGGTGCCCGAGCCCCCCGCCCCTTGACGCTGGTGGGCGAGGCGACGGCATCGGCCACGTTCACAGCCACGGGCGACCTGGCGTTCACCACCAAACGTCCGGACCCCGCAGCCCCCGCCCCCAAAGACCAACCGACGGCCCCCAGCCTCTGGCTCCTACCGCCGGTCGGTGAGGCCCGCCCGCTCGCCCACCGCGCCGCAGGCATAGACACGGTCTGGGCGGCCCGGCAAGCACCGGTTGTGGTGTTCGGCTCGCCGGTCCTGCCCACCTCGCCCGACTTGCCGACGGACGATGCCGCCCAAGCCGCCCGCAAGAAAGCCCACGTCAGCGCCATCCTCCACGCCACCTACCCGGTGCGTTTCTGGGGCCAGGACCTCGGCCCCGCCGCCCGCCACCTGTTAGCGCTAACAGAAGGCGAGCCGTGGCGAGATGTGACGCCACCGGGCGGCGCGGCATCGCCGGAACAAGTCCTGGACATCAGCGCGGACGGCTCGAAACTAGTCACCACCTGGGTGGTCCCGCGCGCGAAAGGCCGCATCAGGCAGGTCGTGGCCCTCGTGGACCTGGCGAGCGGCGTAACCGAACAACTGATCGAGGCGCCCGGCGCAGACATCACCGAAGTGGCATTCTCGCCCGATAGCTGCCAGCTCGCATACGTCACCCGGGCGGACACCACGCCGACCGAGACCACCAACGAGGCGGTCTGGGTGATGGCGGCGGACGGATCAGGTGCGCGCCAACTGGCAGCCGACTGGGACCGTTGGCCCCGCCACATCACCTGGCTGCCGACGGGAGACGCGTTGCTGGCTATCGCGGATGAAGCGGGCCGGGCGCCAGTGTTCCGCGTCCCGCTGGACGGTAGCCAACCGGTGCGCCTGACCGCCGACGATGCCGCATTCAGCGACCTGGTGGTAGCCCCGGACGGCTCGGCCGCCTACGCGCTGCGTTCATCTTGGACACACCCACCCGAAGTGGTGCGCATTGATCTGGCGCACGCCGCAGCGCAGGGCGAACCGGTGGCCGCAGAACTGCTCCGGGGACCAGCCGCACGGCCCGAACTGCCAGGCCACCTGACGGAGTTCGTTGCCGCAACCGTTGATGAGACGCCGGTCCATAGCTGGCTGATCCTGCCCGCCGGGGCCAGCCCCGCAACCCCGGTCCCTGGCGTGCTGTGGATTCACGGAGGCCCGGTCGCATCCTGGAACGCCTGGTCGTGGCGCTGGAACCCCTGGCTCCTGGCCGCCTTAGGCTACGCCGTGGCGTTGCCGGACCCCGCCTTGTCCACCGGGTATGGACGCAGTTTTGTGCAACGCGGTTGGGGCGATTGGGGCGGCACCCCGTTCCGCGACTTGATGTCTGTGACAGATGCCCTGGTGGCGCGCCCAGAGATTGATCCGGGGCGGACCGCAGCGATGGGCGGGTCCTTCGGCGGCTATATGGCCAACTGGGTGGCGGGTCACACCGACCGGTTCAAGGCGATTGTGACGCATGCTTCGCTGTGGAACCTCTTATCGTTTGGGCCGTCCACGGATTGCGCGTTCTACTGGGCGGATGAGATGACCCCGCAGATGGCCTCGACCAACTCGCCTGATAGATCGGTGGCGGCCATCTCCACGCCGATGCTGGTGATCCACGGCAACAAGGATTACCGGGTTCCTTTGGAACAGGGTCTTGCGTTGTGGTACCAACTCCTGTCGGAATCCGGGCGCGCGGCGGACGCGGCTGGCGCCAGCCCGCACCGGTTCTTGTATTTCCCTGACGAGAACCATTGGGTCCTGGCTCCCCAAAACGCCAAGATTTGGTACCAGGTGGTCGAAGCGTTCCTGGCGCAACACGTCCTGGGCGCCGCGACCGCCTCCTATCCGGCCCTGCTCGGTTCAACGGTTTGACCGTTACATTAAGCGGCGCCTGATCGCCCGGTCGGCGATTCTGCGTTAGTGTGTTGCGGCGCGCCCGCGCCGCCCGTAAACCTTACAAAGGAGAAAAACAGTGCTCACATCGGTGGTTGGCTATCCGCGGATCGGCGCCAAACGAGAGTTGAAGTTCCTGGTCGAACGGTATTTCGGCGGCGCCGCAAGCGAAGGTGAACTGTTGGCGGGTGCCCGGGAACTGCGGCTGGAACACTGGCGGGCGCAGCGCCGGGCCGGGATTGATTTGATCCCCACCGGCGATTTTTCGTTCTACGACGCGATGGCGGACACCGCAGTGTTGTTTGGGGCGGTCCCGGAGCGTTACCGGCGGCTCGGCTTGAGCCCGCTCGACACCTATTTCGCTATGGCGCGCGGCTATCAGGGCCCGCAGGGGGATGTCAAAGCCCTGAAGATGCGCAAGTGGTTCAACACGAATTACCACTATTTGGTCCCAGAAGTGCCCGATGCCGTCCGCCTCAGTTTGTCTCCCACCCCCACTACGTGGCCGGAACCGTTGCCCCCGACCCGAGTTTCGCCGCCCCGGGGTCCCCGCGAAGTCTCGGAGGGAAGCGGCCAGAGTTTGGGGGGTGGGTCTCCTCGGGGTGCCCGCGAAGTTTCGGAGGGAAGCGGCGAGGGTTTGTGGGGTGGGTCTCGGGGTGCCCGCGAAGTCTCGGAGGGAAGCGGCCAGGGTTTGTGGGGTGCCTCCAGCGCACCGTTCGATCAGTTCGCGGAGGCGAAAGCGGCGGGGATCAGCG
The DNA here is from genome assembly GCA_031278675.1 of Bifidobacteriaceae bacterium. Taxonomy (GTDB): domain Bacteria; phylum Actinomycetota; class Actinomycetes; order Actinomycetales; family WQXJ01; genus JAIRTF01. The sequence continues at coordinate 4,209 of JAITJY010000119.1, read as the reverse complement.
CCAAGCCGGTGCTGATCGGCCCTTTCACGTTCGCCAAACTGGCCCGCTGGGAGGGGCGCGGTCCGGCGGAGCGCGCCGCCGAGTTGGTTGAGGTTTATGGCGCGGCGTTGGCGCGCTTTGGCGCGGCGGGGGCTTCGTGGGTCCAGCTTGATGAGCCGGCCCTGGTGATGGACCTGACCGCCAGCGATGTGGAACTGTTGGTGGCGCTGTATGAGCCGCTGTTGGCCGCCAAGGGCGCAGTCAAGGTGTTACTCCAGACCTATTTCGGTGATATCCGGGACTGTTACCGCGAGGTGGCTGGGTTGGAACTCGACGGTTTGGGACTTGATTTTGTTGAGGGGGAGCGCACGCTTGAACTGGTTCGGTCAGGTGGTCTCAAACCAGGCGTGACATTGTTCGCCGGTCTGGTCAATGGGAAGAACGTGTGGCGTAACGACTATGAGCAATCGCTCGCGACGCTCGCGGAACTAGCCACCTTGGTCCCTGAGTTAGCTGTCTCGACGGCGTGTTCGTTGCTTCATGTCCCTTACACTGTGGCTCCTGAGACGGGTTTGACGGCGGATCAGCGCGCGGCGCTGGCCTTTGCTGAGGAGAAACTGACAGAGCTGGCCGAGTTGCGGCGTCTAGCGGCATTGCCCAACGCGTCCACGGACCCGGCGGTAGGGGCGAACGCTGAGGCGCGGGCACGGCATCGTGCGGGGTTTGATGCGGCGGTGCGGGCGCGAACCGAGGCGATCACTGCGGCGGACTTTACTCGCGAGCCGGCGCGGGGGGAGCGGGCGGTGGCTCAGCGTGAGGCGCTCGGGCTGGGGCTGTTGCCGACCACGACTATCGGGTCGTTCCCGCAGACGGCGGAGGTCAAGGCGAACCGGGCACGGTTCCGGCGGGGCGAGATTGACCGGGCGTCTTATGAGGCGCGGCTGGCGGAGTTGACGGCTAGCTGTGTGGCGTTGCAGGAGGAGATCGGGCTGGATGTCTTGGTGCACGGCGAGTTTGAGCGCGGTGACATGGTCGAATACTTTGGTGAGAACCTGGACGGGTTTATCTTCACGCGCCAGGCTTGGGTGCAGTCTTATGGGACGCGTTGTGTCAAACCGCCGATCATTTGGGGTGATGTGAAGCGCCGCCGGCCTATCACCGTTGATGTGATTCGCTATGCCCAATCATTGACCAGTCGGCCCGTCAAGGCTATGTTGACTGGTCCTGTCACAATCCTGAATTGGTCTTTCCCGCGGGATGATGTGCCGCCCGCCGAATCCGCCCAGCAGATTGCTTTGGCAATCAGGGACGAGGTAGCCGACTTGGAGGCGGCCGGGGTCCGGATCATTCAGATTGATGAGGCTGCTCTGCGCGAGAAACTGCCATTGCGGCGCGCTGATTGGCACAGCGGTTACCTGGATTGGGCTATTCCTGCTTTCCGGCTGGTTCACAGTGGTGTGGGTGCGGCGACTCAGATTCACACCCACATGTGCTATAGCGAATTTGAGGACATTATTGACGCGATTGACGCGATGGATGCGGACGTGATTTCTTTTGAGGCGGCTCGTTCAAGCCATTCGATTGTGCCTGCTTTGCGGGCGGCCGGCTTCGCCACCGCCGTTGGTCCGGGTGTTTATGACATTCATTCGCCCCGGGTTCCGGCCGTCGCTGAGATTGAGCAAGCTTTGCGGTCCATCCTGGCCTCGTTGCCGGCCGAGTCGGTCTGGGTCAACCCCGACTGCGGTCTAAAAACCCGTGGCCCTGCCGAAACCGAAGCAGCTCTGAAGAACCTGGTAACGGCGGCCCGAGCAGTGCGCGCCGCCGCAGTAGCTGCTTAAGACTACCTAACGCGAAAGTGAACCGTTTGCGCAGGTCAGGGGGTCGGCCTCAGCGTTACGTCCGATCCCACTTTCTACCATCGCGGCGCCCGGGCACCGGGCTGGGAGGCTAACGCGAAAGTGAACCGTTCGCGCAGGTCAGGGCGTTGTGCCTAACATTATGTCCGGTTCCACCTTCCCCCATCACGGCACCACCGGGGCGGGTGGGTAGCTAATCCGATTCGACGCGGCAGCCCGGGCAAGTTGACGCCAGCGGTACATTGCGTTACCTTGTACTGGTACCAAGTAATCCGAGGTAGTGCTATGGATGATCTGACTGAACTGCTCAAAGGTGTCCTGGAGGGCGCCGTCTTGCAGATCCTTGCCCGTGGACCCAACTACGGGTATGAGATCGTGCGCACACTGAACCAAGCCGGGTTCGAGTCCGTCTCTGAGGGGACGGTTTATCCAATCCTGCTGCGCTTGGAGAAGAAGGGCCTGGTGGATGTGGCGCGCGAGCGCTCCGAACTGGGGCCGCCACGCAAGGTCTATTCGTTGAACTACGCCGGGCGCACAGCCCTCGCGGCCTTTTGGGAACGATGGCGCTTCGTTGCCGACCGTCTTGGGCGAATCAAGGAGGAACGATGAGTGACAAGCAGAAACGCGGCCCGGTGGGCCGCCTCCTCGACAAGGTGGTCGGCAACCGAGCCACAAAGCGCGAATGGCGGGAATACAAGGGTCGGGTCGCCGTCCTGCCGCCCGACTACCGATTAGTCATGCAGAAGATCCAGAAATTCCTGTGGACGGCGGGAGGCGCGATGGACGAGCAGTCGTTCCGAGTGCTGTACGACATCTGCGAGCTTCTAGAGGAATCAGCCGCCGCCGGGCGGCCTGTGCTGGAAGTCACCGGCGAGGACGTAGCAGCGTTTTCGCTGAACATGCTCGCCGCCACGCAGGGCAAGACCTGGCACGGCCTAAAGGCCGACCAGTTGAACGCCGAAGTCCACCGGCTCTTGGGAGGCCCAGATGACCGCTGAGCCCGCCGCCATCATCTGCGGCCTGCGGAAGTCCTTCGGTGCCCACGACGTGCTGAACGGCATCGACCTCGAAGTGCCAACCGGGGCGGTATTCGCTCTGCTGGGCGCGAACGGGGCCGGGAAGACCACCACGATCGCTATCTTGACCACGCTGCTGAAGCCGGACTCGGGCACCGCCATTCTCGCTGGATTCGACGTGGCCACCCAGGGCGCCCGAGTGCGGGAGGCGATCACCGTCACCGGGCAAAGCGTCAGCGTTGATCCGGTCCTGACCGGCCTGGAGAACCTGACCCTGATCGCCCGGTTGCGGCATGTCGCCCGGCCCAAACAGGTCGCCGCCGAACTGGTTGAACGCTTCGGCTTGGGCGCTGCGGCGGGCAAACCGGCTGGTACCTACTCCGGCGGCATGAAGCGCCGCCTCGACATTGCCATGAGCCTGATCGGCGCCCCGAAGATCGTCTTCCTCGACGAGCCGACCACCGGGCTGGACCCAGCCGGGCGGCGCGAAGTGTGGGGCGCCATCGGACAACTCGCCGACCAAGGTGCGACCGTTATCCTCACCACCCAGCACATGGAAGAGGCCGCCCAACTGGCGGGCAGCATCGCGCTATTGCACGATGGCGTCATAGCCGCGATCGGCGACCAGGCCGCTATCCTCGCCGCCGCAGGGAACGCGCCGGACTTGGAGAGCGCGTTCCTCACGCTCACCGGGGCAGGAGTGGCACTGTGAAACACCTATTCGCCGATACCTGGACGCTCACTGTCCGGATGCTCAAACACAACGTGCGCTCCGTTGACACCATCATGACGGTGCTGGCCATGCCCCTGCTGATCCTGTTCGCCTTTGTGTTCGTCTTCGGCGGCGCCATGAACACCGGCGCCATTCGCTACGTCGACTTCGTTGTTCCAGTAGTCCTGCTGATGTGCATCGCCTCCGGTGTCTCCTACACCGCCTTTAGGGCCAACCGGGATGTGACCGAAGGCATGTTCACCCGGTTCCGGGCCATGCCCATCGCCCGGCCCGCCCTGGTCGCGGGCCATGTGCTGGCGTCCGTGATCGTGGGTGCCGTCTCCGTCGCGGTGATTCTGGTGGTCGCGTTGCTGATCGGCTACCGGCCACGGGCGGACGTGGCCGGGTGGCTGGTGACCGCCGGCGTCCTGACCCTGACGCTGGTCGCGTTCTGCCTCATGGGAGTCACCTTCGGCCTGGCCGCCAAGAGTGCTGAAGGCTCCGGTGTGTTCTCCTACCTGGTCATCGGGCTGCTGTTCGTCTCGTCCGGGTTCGCCCCGACCAGCAGCATGCCTGCCCCGCTGCGCGTCTTCGCCGATCACCAGCCCATGACCTACATCATCAACGCCATCCGCGACACCCAGCT
>JAITJY010000029.1 GCA_031278675.1 Bifidobacteriaceae bacterium | reverse complement strand
CCCAGGCGCCACCTGCCGGACTCACACCGGCCTGTCCCTGAAACCCCCGACGCCTGCCTCAAAGGGGCCTCCGAATAACGAGGACTCAACAGAGATTCACTTGCGTTCACCCATCCCGGCCTTCCCCTCGCCCGACCCCAGTCGGCAGACTGACCCAAGGCCTTCGGCTTTCCCGCGAGCTTCGCACCCCGCCGTTGCCAGCGACGCACGTCACGGTGGGGACAGGTCCACGGACACTGACCCGGAACACACTCAACACCCCACCAGGGGCATCACCTCCAAACAGTGCATCCACTGAAACTGTGCGACCTCATGTCGCACGTGCGCGATCCGGTTTCGCTGACCGTTGATGGCGCCGATCATGGCGTCGATCTGGTGGCGCTGGGTCCGGGCGGGCCAGGCGTGGTGCAGGTAGGGAACCCAGAGCGTCTTCTCCTGGATCGCGTCCGACAAGTGCCGCCAGAACCCGAAGTTCAACTCCGCGACCACGGCGCCCGGGCTGGCCTTGCGACCGCCGCATCGTGACACCGCTTCGGCTACAGACGCGCGGTTGCGAGTGTTCATATCGGTCTTCTGCTTGCGCAGTGTCCGCACCAGCGGGGCGTTGACCGGCGACCTCGGATCGAACAGCCAATGCTGGGCGCCGCGCCAACGAGCTGTCAGCGTGTCGTTGCAGACATTGCGCAGCGCCACCTCGAAGTGTCCCACGTCCCGCATCATCGCCTGCCCCAGCCGACTGTTCCACTCGTACAGGGCCAGCGCGCGGCCGCGGTCCCCGCCGACTTCGGAGAGGTAGCGGGCGAAGCGGGCTCGGCTGAGCCAGGCCTCAACCCACGGGCCTGGTCGCCCTGCCGCGTGGCCCATTGATCTCCGTTCAGACATGTCAACGCCCCGGCGAGATATAACCCTGTTCCCAGGGCCAGCGCTCCACCGGGGCACCGCCATCAAGTGTAATGGGTCAGCGGCCGGACTTCAAAAGCCAAGGGCTATCCATTTTCTCCCGAGGTCGGGGGAATCTGGATAACCCTTTCCCGCCTGCCAGATCAACGACGCCGGCCCGGGCGGTGCGGGTAGGCTCAATCTGTGGACGTGTTCGACCGCCACGGGTTGTTGGTGACTCGGTTCATCTGGGAGGCGCTGCCCGCGGAGGCGGAAGCCGCCGCGCGGATGCTCGCGAGGTTGAAGGTCACCCAGGACGGTTTCCGGCCGAAGGACAGGCCTCGCACGGCCCTGGTTCAGTGGCACACTGTTTCAGCCTGACACATTTGGGGTACTTGCTCGTCCAGTTCCGAAACGTTGCCCCCAAGGCTAGAGCGCTGCGTATTGCCTTGTCAGAGTGGGAACCCGAGGGCGTGATGGAGAGCCTTGGAGACGCCCTGGGGACGGTCGGGGGCCGATCCAGAGGGGAACTTGGTCGATGAGAACGTCGCGCACGTCCCAGTTCGGGCGCACACTCGCGGGCGCGTACGGGGCCGGCGAGACGGCGCGGGGCCTGGCCCGGAAGCACGGCCTGCATCGGAGCACGGTGGTCCGGAAGCTGCGGCGGTCCGGGGTGTCAACCGGGCAACGCACGCTGTCTGCCTCGTATGAACTGGTAGCCGAGATCCGACAACTCCGGGAGCGCGGCCTATCACTTCGGGCGATCGCCAAGCAGGTTGGCGTCTCTCATCCGTCGGTTCACAGATTGCTGACGCAAACCGGCGGCTAGCCTTACCGGTTCGGATAGGCTGAAGGACCCTTCGGGTTAGCAGACGGGTGCTGTTGGCGCGCGATTCGCGGGTTTGCTCCGACATCCGGGCGTAGGAGCCGGCGTCGCTGGCGCGTTGGCTAGGAACAGCAGGGTCTGCCAACGCCGCGAGGTTTATGGTCGGGCCAGACCGCAGACACGGGCAGCCATGGGGGATCGAGATGGCGCGGCGAGGAGCATCATTGAGAGATGGAACCAGGCGAGTCATGGGCCTATCGCGCTCGGAGCGCAGATCCCGTCGTCGAGGTGCGGGTTATGCGTGTCGGTACTCAGAAGCCTGCCCGGGTCTTGGTGCGCTTCGTCGATGAGGAGTTCGAGGGCAAGCAAGACTGGGTGCCACCGGCGCGGCTCAAAGTGCTGTGGGAGCATGTCGGCCCCTTCCGCGCACGTGAGGCACGATGGGACGCTCTCACTGAGTTTGGCTTGCCGCGTGACGACCCTCGTGAGTATGCCGCCGAACATGTGTTCATTAACCACATTGATTCCGCCCACGCCTTTTTTGGCTACTCCAAAGAGGGGTGCGCTATCCACTTGGTCGATCCCGAGGCCTTGGCGCTGGCCTTGGGCCTGGACGTTGCCGAGCTGACTGGCCCTCCGGAGGCGTTCGTTGAGGACGGCGTCCTGATTGCACCTTGGCCGATCACTGAGATCGTCGTGACTGCTGCGGCTCGCAAGAACGCCGAGGCGATCTTGAACCACGTCAATGCTGAGGAACGGCAAGCCCAGCACGATGCTATTCACGGCCGATACTCGTGCTCTGGGCGCCAACGCGACGCATACTACTTCGATCCCGAGGCCTCGCGGGAGATGGACTTGGGGTTCGGGAAGCCGATCCGCGACGTCCTGCGCAGTTGGTGTGGACACGGCGCCGAAGAACGGTTCGATGAACTCATCGAGCTGCGCAAGGAGATTCGACGTGTCGGCGATATCGCCCAACAGGCCATCGACCTTCTCGACCGGTCCGGGGTCGGCAGCGAGGCGGCGCGGTTGCGTCGCCAACTTGGGACGTCAGTCGAGATGCTCCGCACCACCGACCAGGATCTGTCTGGCTAGCTGGGTGGATGCCACGCGCTCATCCCTTTGGGCATAAAACGGCCCAGCTCGGAGGTCCGGACATCGTCGGGGAGCACGTAAGCCAACGACTTCGGATGCGAGAGCGGATCAACCCGGTCGGCCTCTGCCCGCGCCCACGCTAGCCACTGATTGACCTGACTGCGGTGATCATCGGCTGTCTGGTCGAGGATCGCCCCAATGCGATCACAGTAGGCGCGGATCGCCACGGCCTGACCCGAGGCAGCCACCTGCTTGGTCAAGCGCCCACGGTTCAGATCCTCGATGTAGGCCTGGCGAGCCCGGAGAAGCGCCCTCTCCCACTCTTGGAGGCGAGCCACACGTCGGGCTTCGGCAGAGATGCGGGCTGCGACCTGCCGCTCCGCGCGGTCCTCGATCTCCTTGAACATGGCCGGCAGCTTCTCATCCAGGCTCCACCGTCTGCGATCAGCCCAAAACACCGAGCCGTACCCAGAGCCGAGTCGCAGTAGCAGACGACCCGACCGGACCTGACGGACTCGAGCCGGCACCCGTTGCCAGGCATACTTCGCCGCCGCCAACTGCTTCTCGTCGAGGACCTCGCGTCGCTCGAACTCCTCGGCCAAAGTGAACGGGAACTGGTCGTCGCCGATAGAGATCCAGAAGGTCGTTCCCACGTCCTCAGTCCTTGACAAGGTGTAGCCGCGACGCGCGCACTCATCGCCGATCGCTTGCACCAACAACAGCGCACGCGGCTTGCTTTCACTGGAAACATCCATCGAGTGCGCTTCGTCGCGAAGCATCCGCACGGCCGCATGCGCGTCACGCAAGGTTTTCGGTACCGGAATGGGCGGCAAGGGTTCCACCGGCGGTGGGGATTCAGCCAGACTCACCAATCGGATCACCAGGTCGCCCCGATCGCGTCCCTTGTGACGCAACGCGTATCCCCCGGGGACCAACCCATAGGTGATCGCTCGACTGATCGCGCTCCGGTAGGCCGCGCGCTCGTCATGCGGGGGGTTGCTCACCCTTACAACCAGCTCGGAGTTCTGCAACTGGAGCAGTAAGTCCGCCGGAGAGATCTCCACTGGTGGGGCCGCCACCTCCGGCTGCCCTCTGTTCCCCGGCTCGTTGCCGCGTAGGGAAGCTCGAGGTGGCTCAGGTTCATCCCTGTACCTGCGAGCCTCCAGGTAGTAGCTGCCCTGGTCAGTGAGCGTCGCACTCCAGGAACCGCGCCGCTTGTCGACCGCCACCAGACGCCGGTCCGCAAGTGCATACGCCGTCCGCTTGTAGGAGAAGTCAGTCCACGTCCCGTCAGGACACCCTTGCCCGACCCACCTCAACACCTCAAGCTGCCGCTCGTTGAGCGGCGCATACCGCCGAGTCATAGGCCCAGTCTCCCAAGGTCTTGACAGCAGCGCCTCCCTCACCGGGTCACCATCGGCTTGGCCAAAGTTGCTGCCAGCGGTGTCTGCGAAGGAACGCCAAGTTGCCGATGGATCGGTGTGTAGCGAAATGCCATATCCAGGCCTCCATCCCTCGCGGTTGTGTATCCGTCCTGCTGCATCCACAATCATGTCATCTGGAGGCTAGACGATGGCGAAGCTCACATCGAAACGAGCTGCGGCGCGGACGCGGGGCCAATGGCAGCGGCTCGTAGCACATCGCCTTCGACGGTTGGGCTGGCCTGGATGGTTCGGTGAAGCCCGGCGTGGGTTGTTCCTAGCCGTTAGGGAGTCCGGAGCTGACCGCGCGGCGTGCCTTCAGCCACAGCGTTTGACCCGTTCGAGTAGCCGCGCGCGGATCCACTGTTCGGAGAGTCGGCGGACTCGGGTCACGTCGTCTACGTTGAGCGCCTTGGCGGTCTCTTACCTTATTCGCGCGAGTGGTTCCTCTGCAGGTGCGCAGTGAGAGTCGTCGGAGCGCGGCGGCGCACTTCGTGGCCCGCAGCGTTCTCCGCGACTCTGTTGGGGGGCCTTAGGCCGTTGCTGGCTGTTGGCCCTTGGGAAAGAATGTCACCCGACCGATATCGATGGCGCCGATGCCCAGGTTGGCAGCATGTGATAGCTACGGGCCAGAACCGGTACATCAACAGCCGGTTCACGTTTCAAGGAGCCGCTCCGCCAGCGCCGTTCCCAAGCTGCCGCCGTCGTCTGTCGCCGGGACGTTACCTGATGGAACGAGTCTGACCGAGCGCGTGAGCTGCCGCCAGATCCAAAGCCCCGGGGCGCCCGCTTCTCCCACCACCGCATCGATGACGTGACGCCCGCATGGGGCTGCCCGGCGCACCGACTCTCGTCTGCACGCGAGAGTGCGCCAGGACGGGGCAGATGGTAGTGTGGGGCCCACAAAGAGGCCCATCGCCGAACTGTCACCGTATGGTGCGCGTGCCTGTGAACACAGGATAGGGGTGGGCCTCGGCTCTTGTCAGGGGTCAGTGGAAGTCCCAGATCTCCTCGATCCTGGGGGCGAGAATCCTCACATACTCGGCGGCGTCGGTCTTGTCTTGAACCGCCCGGTGGATGGAGCCGGCCGCCAAGTCGGCCAATTGGATCAGGTTGTTGCCGCGCGAGTCAACGAACCGGAACCGAGCGACCTTCCGGCTGGACGAGTTCAACTGCCTGCGGAAATACGCGATAGCTGACTGCTTGTACTCGCGCCCGGCGTGGCCGTCGAGGCGCACGTCGGCTTCAAGCAGACCGGGGATCTGATCGAGAGCCTGCATGACGATGTAGTTGTAGAACGATTCCGGCTTGGCGCGCAGCTCGCCGCTGCGGATCAGCGCCTTGTCCACCCTGACCGCGTTGATCCGGTAGTCGCAGCCGGCCACCAGTCCCAGCAGCTCTTTGACGCGGCCCTTGTCGAGCTTGGTGAACTTGAACTCATGGTCGTCGCGCCAGCCCTGCGCACGACGATACCTCTTCATCACCAAAGCGGTCTCCTCGGCGGCGAGTCTGTCTTGGAACCTGACTGCGGCGATCACGAAATGCGAGCTTGAGCCCCGGTCGAACTTGAAGCCCGGATCGCCCGCGTCGTCCAAGAAGACCATGTCCCAGCCGCTGGGTCCGCCGTGTTCTCCCACCGTTGAAGAATATCGGAGGGCAGGTGCTCCAAGACGTGTGTCAATGGCCAGTGGGACCCTGGTGCTTGGACGGCCGTTCGGCGTTAAAGGGCGGGGACTCGCGGCCACCGCAGGGCTGAATGGGGTGCGCGTCTAGCGATCTGAGCTGGGAGCCGTCGGCAGTCCGCACGCTGCAGGGAGACTGGTTTCTCTCAGCGGCTCTGAGAGTTTTCGTGCAGTCTGCTGCGGCGCGAGCATCCTTCTTCGCCGCGCCGCCTGTCCGCGCTTCTTCAAGGCGCTCACCGTCCAAGAACTGGTGAGAGGCTTGGCATGCGCACCTAACCAGTTGAAGAATGGAGCGCCGTGATGAGTTCGGACAAGCCCAAGAGGATTCCGCAGTCCCAGCGGAACTTGCAGGTGAGGGCAGAGCTCCAGCCCAATGGGCTGGGTTTGCTGCT
>JAITJY010000024.1 GCA_031278675.1 Bifidobacteriaceae bacterium | reverse complement strand
CGTAGGTCCAGGTACCGGGGTGTGGTCCGCCGTAGTAGGCGTCCCAGTCTGTGGGGTCTTGAAGACGGTGGTCGGCGCCGAGGTCGATCAGGATTGAGGTGGGGTTGGCGGCAATGATGGCGTCAGCGATCGCGCCGGATTTGCCGTGAGGCAGGGCCAGTACAACTGCGTCGTGGTCGGCCAGGCGGGCCGGTTCTGGTGGCACCAGGATGCGGTCGGCGAGTGACCGGATGTGGGGATGGTGCGCCCCGAGCGGGTCGCCAATGTTCGCGTGAGCACTCAAGGCGCCCACCTGGACCTCTGGATGGGCCGCTAAGAGGCGGATGACCTCGCCCCCTGCGTACCCGGACGCGCCAGCCACGGCGACACGAAAACTCATGCGCCCAACCCTAGCGCATCTTTATGCGCACCAGCGCAACTTCATGCACGATGCCGTGCCGCCGCTAGCCCGCGAAGCTGAGCCACCAGTTGAACAGGAACCAGCCGATTGTCAGACCGATCACGGTGGCGCAGGTGGCGCCGGCCAGGGGCCCGAGATCCCGGATCGTAGTGTCAGCACCGGACAACCGGCAAAGCGAGGTCAATCGCTCAACCGGCCCTGCGGATCAGGCGACCTTTTTGGTGGCGCGGCCACCGAAATGAACGTAGCGCTCGCCGGAATCCAATTGATAGAACCAGACGGGGGCTTCCACCTTCATGTCCTCGAGATAGATGGCATAAAGTCCCTCACGCACCGGCTTCAATGCCCCGCCCAGTTCGGGGTTTTCCTCGAGTTCGGCTAGCTCGCCGCGTTGGGTGGCTTTGAACTGCGGGCCGCCGTCGTCAGTACTGATCTCGATTACTGTACTAGCACGTTCGTAGGTACCAATCCAGTCGCTGATGTCCAACTGCGGCGGATCATCCGGCACCACCAGTTCATCCTGGATCTCGACCCCACACAACTCCCTGAAGATTTCCCCGTAAAGAGTCTCATAAAGCCGATGAGCGGTGCCATCGTTGGTCAGCAAACCAACGGCCAGATTAGCCTCCGGATAGAAACGCAAGAATGCGGCCTGACCCACCGTGTTGCCATCATGGCCATAAAGCCGGGCGCCATGCCAATCAAACCGGATTAGACCCAGACCCCAGGAGTCGCCTAGCAGATATTTCTCCGGCACGTCAGCCTCAAACGCCTGCATCGCCCGGACGGATTCTTCGCTGATCACGCGCGTTCCGTCGCCAGCAACACCGCCCTTGAGGTGCAGGCGCGCGAAAGCCAGCAAATCATCGATTGACGCGGTGATCAGTCCGGCCGGGCCGGCGTTGCGCTGCAGCGTCCAGATGGGAGCGACCTTCGGTTCGGGCCCGCCCACCACATGGCCTACGGCCGTGTCGAACATGAGGGCCTCTTCGGGCAGGGTCACGGTGTGGGTCAGCCCCAACGGGGCGAACAGCCGTTCCTTCATGGCCACGTCCCACACCTGGTCAGTCACCACCTCAATGATGCGCCCCAGAATGGAGAACCCCGAGTTGCAATAGGACCAGGTGGCTCCGACTGGGTGAATCTGAACTGCGGTGCGCAGCACGTCCATGAACTTCTCCAGGTTGTCGTCGCCTCGGCCGGTGTCCACGAACACGTCGCCGTCCAACCCGCTGGTGTGATTCAGCAGATGGCGAACGGTTATATCGTTCGTCAGTTCGGGTGTCGACAACTCGAAGTCAGGCAGAACATCCTTGACACGTTGGTCCAGGCCCAGCTTGCCCTGTTCAATCAATTGCATCACCACGGTCGCAGTCCACGCCTTGGTGGTCGAACCGATCTGGAACAGCGAATCGGTGCGCACGTCCCGCCCGGTGTTCGCGTTGAGCACACCGGTCGCGGCCCGCACCACCTCATCCGGCTGGCCCTCGGCCAGCCGCATAATCCCAAGGACCGCCCCCGGCACGCCGCTTTGTTCCGCCACGGCGTCGAGGCGCGCCTGCCAATGTGCCTGGTCAATTACTGGTTGATTCATGGTTCTTGCTCCAATCGTTGGTCTGGTGAATTAGTTTGCCGGGGCGTTGTTGGGTTTTCCAATGACCGTCCGGGACGGAGGCCAAGAGTTCTTGGGTATAGGGATGCCCGGGCGCGGCCAGGATGGCGCCCGCAGCGCCCTCCTCAACTATCCGGCCTAGCTGCATCACCGCGATCCGGCTCGCCACGTAGCGCACCACCGCCAGGTTGTGCGAGATAAACAGTATGGTCAAGCCCAGTTCTCGCTGGAGTTCCCGCACCAGATTCAAGATGGCGCCCTGGATGGAAACGTCCAGCGAGGACGTGATCTCGTCCGCGATGATCACATCCGGCCGCGCCGCCAAAGCCCGCGCCAGCGCCACCCGTTGGCGTTGCCCGCCGGAAAGTTGCGCCGGGTAGTCGGCGCCGCGCTGCGGTTCCAAATGGACCAATTCCAGCAGCCGCGCCACCTCTTTGCGCTGGTCACCGCGTGAACGCAGCGCTTCCGCGATCGATTGTCCGACACGCATCCGTGGGTCCAGCGAAGCGAGCGGGTCCTGGAACACCATCTGCAAGCGCCGCGCCGGCCCGTGCCGGTGAGTCGGCCGGCCGTCGAGCAGCACCCGGCCACCCTGCATCGGCGCCAGCCCCACAGCCGCCCGCGCCAACGTCGATTTCCCCGAACCCGACTCCCCCACCAGGCCAACAATCTGCCCGCCGGGGACTTCCAGCGTCACGCCGTCCACCGCAGTGACGGCCCCGAACCGCCCACCAAACCGCACAGTCACGTCCTCGAACCGCAGGGTAGCCACCCTCCCAGCCCCGTTTCCCCGTCCGCTACCCCATGGACGATGCCGTCCCCCCACGCCATCGCCCGCCGCCCCCCGGCCGGCAGCGGGCACCGCTTCCCGCGCGGCATCGCCCGTCTCGTCGGCGGGATCGCGGCGGACCTGATCTGCGGCATCGCTCCTCTCCCCGGCGGCACCGGGCGGGGTCTGACCCGCTGCCGAGGCGGGCACCGCCTCCCGCGCGGCATCGGGCAGGGCTTGCTGCGCGGCTACGGGAAGCGGCTCGCCGTGCGGGTACCAGCACGCTACCTTGGCGGGGCCGAGCGGGGGCTCTTCAACCAGGCAACGCGGGCCGACCTGCGGGCAGCGGGGCGCAAAGGCGCAGCCGGGGGGCTCGTCGGCGATGCGCGGCGGCTGCCCGGGGATCACAGCGAGCGGCGCCGCCAGGTCGGTTTGCATGTCCGGCACTGCAGCAACCAGCAGCTTGGTGTAGGGATGGCGGGCGCGGCCCAAGGCGGAAGCGGCGAGTTCTTCCACCACGCGCCCGGCGTACATCACCAAGATCCGGTCGCAGCGTTCGGTGACCACGTTCACATCGTGGCTGATCAGCAGCAATGCGACCTGGTCGGCGGCCCGGATCGAGTCGATCAGGTCCAGCACCTGGCGTTGGACGGTGACGTCGAGGGAGGTGGTGGGCTCGTCGGCGATCAACAGTGCGGGGCTCGCCATCAGCCCCATGCCCAACATGGCGCGTTGCCGCATGCCACCGGAGAACTCGTGCGGGCGCTGGTGGGCGCGGCGTTCGGGATGATCAATCCGCACCGCGCCCAACCGGTCGACGGCCCGCGCAAACGCGGCCCGGCGGGTCAAGCCCTGGTGGACCTGGGAGACCTCAGCGAGTTGCCAACCCATCCGGCGGATCGGGTTGAACGAACTCATCGGGTCCTGGAACGCCAGCGCCAGCGACGTGCCCAACAGCTTGCGGTGCTCCGATGTGCCCAACAGGTCTGCCCCCAGAAACACAGTGTGCCCGCTGACCTGGGCGGCTGGGTCCGCCAGCCGCGCAATCGCCAGTGCGCTCAGGGACTTGCCGGCGCCTGATTCGCCCACTATGCCGACGGCTTCGCCCCGCTCCAGTGTGAGGGAAACTCCTCGCACCGGGTGGAGCCCGCCTGGGAACCGCACATCAAGGTCGCTGACGTCAAGGACCGGCCCGGGCGCCGCCGGGGTGACCTCAGGAGCCTGGTCCGGGGCTTGGTCGCCGGGCTGGCCCCGCATGCGCCCTGGCCGCTCTGCGGCCAAACGGGTCGGTTCGGACGGCGTACCCGGCACGCCATCGGCCCCGGGCACCGGCGCACCCAGCGCATCCGGCACGCCATCGGCCACCCGCGTAGCTGCCCGCCGCTCGCGCCGCGCCCGGCGAGCCACACCCAGCCCGCTGCTGAAAGCTGAAACGGGCCCGGCATCGACCCGGAAGGCGGCAGCGATCGACTCGCCGGCCAAATTGAACGCCAAACCGGCCACAACCACCGCCAAGCCGGGCGCCAAGGCGGCGAAGGGGTTGATGTAGATGCGGTTGAGGCCCTCGTTCATCAACCGCCCCCAGTCATAGGACGGCGGTTGGACGCCGAGCCCCAGGAAGGACAACCCCGCGAAAGACAACAGGACGCTGCCGGCGCCAATGGTCGCCTGAACCACGATCGGCTCAGCAATGTTCGGCAAAATGTGACGCACGGCAATGCGCCACCGAGACTGGCCCAGAATGCGGGCGGCGGCCACAAACTCGCGCCGCTGCACACCGGCCACCAGGTTCTGGGTCAACCGGGCCACACTGGGCGCCCCAGCGAAGCCGATCGCCAACACCGCGCCCACCTGACCAACCCCGAAAATCGCCGCGAAGAACAGGGCAAGCAGCAACCCGGGAAACGCCACAGCCAGGTTGACACCGGCCGTCACCAACCGGCCCAAACTGCGTCCCAACAGCATTGGCGCAAGCCCCAGGGCCAGTCCCGCCGCGACAGCGACGGCGGTCGCGGCCAAAGCCAGGAGCACGGTCAGCCGGGTGGCGACCAACGTCCGGGCCAACAGATCGCGCCCAAGCTGATCGGTCCCCACCCAATGCCGCGTGGAGGGCGGGGCCAGCATCTGTGACGTGTCGACCGCCTCAGCCGCCGCACCCCAGATGACCGGCGCAAAGACCGCCATCAGGCCCACCAGCGCCAACAACACCAGGGCACTGAGGCCCACCGGGGTGCGCAGTTTACGTAGCATCAGCTCTCCGCCACCGCCGAACGAGGATCAAGCACGCCCAGCGCCACATCGACGCACGTGTTGACCACCAGCACGCCAATCCCGTAGACCAACACAATCCCTTGGACCAGCGGATAGTCCTTGACCAGGATCGATTGCACCATCACCGAGCCCAGCCCAGGCCACGCGAACACGCTTTCGACCAGCACGGTGCCCGCAACCATCCCGCCCAGCAGCAGGCCACCGACGGTCAGACTCGCGGTGACCGCATTCGGCAGCGCATGGCCCAGGTTGACCCGCACCGGCGACAGCCGTTTGGCGCGCGCCGTCCGCACAAAGTCAGCTTCCAGCACCGCCAACATCTCCAGCCGCACAATCCGCGCCAAGATTGCCGCCGGACCCAACGCCAAGGCCAAGACCGGTAACACGTACGATGCCGCCCGCTCCGCCCCAGCCACCGGCAACCATTGGAGGCTCACGGCAAAGACCCACACCAGCAACACGCCCATCAAGAAGTCCGGGATCGCGGCGAGCACCACCGAACTTCCAGCAAAACCCAGTTCCAGGCCGCGGTGGCGGCCCCGCCGGGTCAGCACCGCAACGCTGGTGCCGATCGGCACCGCCACGACGGCCGCCACCGCGAACGCCGTCACCGCCAGGAGCGCCGTGTCCGGGAGCCGCGAGGCAATGGTTTGCGCCACCGGGAGCCGGGTGATGATGGACGTGCCCATATCACCTTGCACCAAGTTAGTCAGGTAATTCCAGTACTGCGTCCACATCGGCAGGTCCAGCCCCAGGTTGGCGCGGGTCGCTTCAACCAGCGCCGGATCAGCCGTCAGTCCCAGCGCAGCCCGCACCGGGTCGCCCGGCACCAGGTGAATCATCAAGAACGATGCCGTCACCAACACCCAGACCGAGACCGCGAGCCGCAGCGCCCGCCGCCAGGCGAAACGCACCCAGCGGCGCCGGTCCCCAGTGAGGTCTTGGGGCGGGCGTCGGCTAGTCGGCACAGGTCTTCAGTCTTCTGTTCGCCTGGCCCCGCCCGCCTACCTCAGCCGACCATCTTGATCGAGGTCGGCATTATGGTGCTGACCCGGCCGAACTCGGCGCCCGAACCGAACAGCTTCACCTGGTTGTTGGCGAACGGCGTCACATCGTTCGCTTTGACCAACTCAGCCTCCGCCTCCAACCAGGTGGCGCAGCCGGCGGTGCCCAACTGTTCCATCGCTGAGGCGACCTTGGCCACGTAACCGGCGTTGTCGATGCTCGCGAAATTGGTGCCGCCCGAGGCGATATCCGGCCCGGACACAAAACCGACAATCTGGTCCGGACTGGAAATGTTGATCGGTTCCCACATCACATCCCAAGCTCCGCTGCCGAACAGGATCGGTTCGACCTGGTCGGTGGGTAGCTGTGACTGTTCAACCTCGAATCCGGCGCTGACCCAAGCGGCGCGAGCCAGCTCAGCGGCCGCCGCCCCGGGATCACCCAATGCCGAATCGTGGATGAACACAATCTTGAGCCGAACTCCGTCCTTGACCCGCACGGAATCGGCCCCCGGCACCCAACCGGCCTCTTCGAGAACCGCCTGCGCTGCTGCCAAGTCGAAGGTGGGCAGGTTGGCGGAGATCACCTCGCCGGGGCAGGGCACCGGGTCGACTGTGGCGAAAGTGGTCGGGGCGGTCCCTTTCCCGGAGGTCAAGACCTGGCGTAGTTCGGCCAGGTCCACCGCCTTGACCAGCGCTTCGCGCACCGCCGGATCGGAGGTGACGTGGCCTTCGGCGTGGTTGTACCAGGCCTCCCCGATCACTGAGTTGGCGCTGACCGAGAACAGGCCGGCCTGATCCAGCCGGTCGGAATCAGCGCCGAAGATGAGCGCTGCGTTCACCTCGCCGGACAGCAACAGGTTGGCGGCGGTCGTCTCGTTTTCGATCACGCGGATCACCACCTCGCCGGGCATGTCGGAACCGTCGGTGGCGGCGCCATCGGGCCCCCACGTGTAGCCGTCCCGGATCTGGTACGTGTAGTGGTCGTTCGGCTCAGCCTCCGTCAACGCGTACGGGCCTGTGCCGTTGGTCGCCGCCGCCAGCGTTGAACGATCAGCTAGGCCCGCATCACAGACCATGAAGAGATCCGACAGGCCGGACAAGATGAACGGCGCTGGCTCGGCGGTGTGCAGCGTCAGCGTGGAGCCCTCCGCCTCAGCGGTCACCCCGACCGGGAGGAAGGCGCCCAGCATCGGTGAGGCGTTCTCCATGTCGGAGATGAAGTTGATGTTCGCGGCGGCGGTGGCGGCGGTGAAGGCTGAGCCGTCGGAGCAGGTGATGCCGTCTTTGATGGTGAAGACCACCTTTTCTTCATCCTGCGACCAGTCGGAGGCCAGCCCGCTTTGGACGGTGCCGTCCAGGGCGGAGTTGACCAGCGTGTCATAGGCGAAGCGTGACGCCCAGAACAGCGCGCTGCTAGCCCCCATGGACGGGTCTAATGCGCCTGGATCAGTTGATGTGGCTAGAACAAATGTTTTGTCGCTGGCGGGGCCGCCGGCATCCGTTCCGGACCCGGTGCAAGCGGCGGTGATAAGCCCCGCGCAAGTGATTATGGAAACGAGTGCAGCGTTGCGGCGTGCGGTCATGAGTGGCACCTTCCTGGG
>JAITJY010000021.1 GCA_031278675.1 Bifidobacteriaceae bacterium | reverse complement strand
TCCAGGCGCCGGCGCGCCGCCGCGTCGGCAAACACAATCCGGGCCAAAGCAGCGCGGTCGAGTTCCCCACTGCGCCCTAGAACCGAAGGCCCGAATGCTGCCACAACGGCGGCCAAGCCCCCCGTCCCGGGTGCCACTACGGCGCGAGCCAACTGGTCGGCATCGGCCAGGGGGAAACCCAAGTGCGTCAGGCGTGCGGCGACCACCGACTTGCCGGCCGCCATACCGCCTGTCAACGCCACCCGGAGCACTAACCCAGCATAGGTCCCAGTCGAGCAGCGCTACGGCGGGAAGGGCGCCAGCCGCGCCGAGGCCTCCGGCCCAGCCGAGGCGCCCGGCCACGCCGACCCGCCCTGCGGGATCGTCTAGTTGCTGGTCAGCTTCTCGCGCAAAGCAGCCAGGGCCTCATCGGACGCCAAGGTGCCCTCGCTGGCGGCGAGGTCGGAGGAATAGTTCGCGGCGGTGCCATCGTCGACGGCGGCATCGTGATCCGCGCGCCTGGCGGTTTGCACCTGGCTCTTGTGGGCCTGCCACGCGGCCAAAGCGTCCGCATAGGCCTGCTCCCAGGCTTCGCGGTGCGCCTCGAAGCCTTCCATCCACTCGTTGGTGTTCGGATCGAAGCCTTCGGGGTACTTGTAGTTACCGTCATCGTCGTATTCTGCGGCCATGCCGTACAGGGCGGGGTCGAAGGTCGAATCGTCGCCGTCGGGATCAACACCCTCATTGGCTTGCTTGAGCGACAGGGAGATGCGGCGCCGCTCCAAGTCGATGTCGATCACCTTGACGAACACCGTCTCCCCCACCTTGACAACCTGTTCTGGCTGCTCAACGTGCCGCACCGCCAGCTCGGAGATGTGCACCAAGCCCTCGATCCCGTCTTCGACCGAGACGAACGCGCCGAACGGCACCAGTTTGGTGACCTTGCCGGGCACCACTTGCCCGATGGCGTGTGTCCGCGCGAACAGTTGCCACGGGTCTTCTTGGGTCGCCTTGAGCGACAGCGAGACACGCTCCCGGTCCAACTCCACCGACAAGACCTCGACTGTGACTTCCTGGCCCACCTTGACCACTTCTTCGGGATGGTCGATGTGTTTCCAGGACAGCTCCGAGACGTGGACCAGCCCATCGACGCCACCGAGATCAACAAAAGCGCCGAAGTTGACGATCGAGGACACCACACCGGTGCGGACCTGACCCTCCCGCAACTGCGCGAGGAAGGTCGAACGGACTTCGGACTGGGTTTGCTCCAGCCAGGAGCGCCGCGACAAGACCACGTTGTTGCGGCTCTTGTCCAGTTCAATGATTTTCGCGTCCAGTTCCTGGCCCACGTACGGCAGCAGATCACGCACGCGCCGCATCTCCACCAGGGAGGCCGGCAGGAAGCCCCGTAGCCCGATGTCGACAATCAGGCCGCCCTTGACAACCTCGATTACCGTACCGGTCACCACGCCATCGGCCTCTTTGATCTTCTCCACGGCGCCCCAAGCGCGTTCATACTGGGCCCGCTTCTTGGACAAGATGAGCCGACCCTCTTTGTCCTCCTTGGTCAGGACCAGAGCTTCGATGCGGTCGCCGACGGAGACCACCTCTGACGGGTCGACGTCGTGTTTAATGGACAGCTCGCGGGAAGGGATCACCCCCTCCGTCTTGTACCCGATGTCGAGGAGGACCTCGTCGCGGTCCACTTTGACCACGGTGCCCTCGACGATGTCGCCGTCGTTGAAATACTTGATTGTGCCGTCGATCGCAGCGAGCAGATCCTCGCTGGTGCCGATGTCGTTGACCGCAATGTTGGGAACGGGAGCCTCAACGACTGGCGCAGGTAGGGATGTGGTCATAGAAGATTGAACTCATTTAACTGTTGATTTGGACATTGGACAACCAATAGGCTTCTTAGAGATCAGCCCCATGGCTCGAACACCATACCATCGAGTTCGAGCCAGTTAGGGCGCTGCGCCCAAACCGTAATCAGTTCGATACCAACGGGGCCCCTGTGGGGCACCTGTGGGGCGCCTGGACGCTAGCCACACTAGGCAGCCGCGACCTTTGCACCTGAGCCGAGTCTCGCCTACGCGGGGTCGGCGCAAGGTCTCGGAGCGAAGCGGAGAGAGTTTGTGGGGTGCCCCTAGGTGGATAATTACAGCATGATCCCCAGCCAGCCTGACCCCGCACTGGTCGCTCTGTCGGACCCCACCACTTCAGCCGCTCAATTGCAGCAGATCGCTTCTGACCGGCCGGACCTGGGTGAGTTGATCCTGGCCCATCCGAACTGCTATCCCGGCCTGGCGGAATGGATCCGTTCCACCGCCCCCGCTGCGCCGCCCGCCGCAGATGCCGGGCCGCCGCTCGCACCGTCGGGAGGGTTGGCGCAGGGCCCACCGGGCGGGCCGCCGCCCAAGCAGCCCCGCAAACCCAAGCCGGCGCGGGAGCCCGAGCAGCCCAAGCAGCCCAAGCAACCCAAGCAACCTAAGCAACCCAAGCAGCCGGGCGAGTTCTCCTGGAAGCGGTTCGGCCTGGTCTTCGCGCTGGTCACGCTGCTGGCGGTGGCACTGGTCGGGGGCGGGACCTATCTCGGGTGGTACCTGAATGACCAAGACTTGGCCCGCCACCCGGCCCAGCCTGGCCCATCGGTGGTGACCGTCGAAGCACTCGACTATGAGGCCGGTGTTGAGGCCTCGATGCCGGATGTCCGGGGCCTCAGCGAGGATTCCGCCCGCCAGGTGCTGATTGACGCAGGTATACCAGGCGACCTTGTTACCTCCACCACCGTCCCTTGGGCCGGGGATGAAGGGATGGTGGTGGAACAGGCTCCGGCCTTCGGCACAACGAATCCCGAATCGGTTCAGCTTTCCGTGTCGGTCAAGGCCACGGTGCCGGACCCGGCTGGTCTGACCGCCACAGAGTTTGTCCGGCAGTTGCAGGCGCTGGGCGCGGAGGTCGAGTTGACCAACCGCTATGACCCGGCAGCAACCGTGGGCCATGTCATTGAGGTCACTCCGCCCACCGGTGAGGTGTTGCCAGGCCAGGTCACGGTGGTAACTGCGGAGCCGGGTGTGTCGGTTTATGTGTCGAGTCAGCGCTCGGTGGAGGGTGCGTGTTCAAGCGGAGCGGTCAACTTGAACGGCACCCCGTATAGCAATTCGCTGAAGTGTTCGGGCCGGATGGACCAGCCGACCAACTACACCTGGATCGCTTCGCGGGTCGCGGACCGGCTGACCGGCACGCTTGGTGTGCCAGACGAATCTGATCCCGCCGTCTCGGCAGTGGTGGATGTGATTGCCGACGGCTCGATTGTCGCGACCTACAACGCCCAGTACGGAGCATCGGTCGCCATCGACGCGAAGATCTCCGGCGCGCTGCGGGTCACCATTCGGGTGCGGGATGTGGTCACGCCGACCGGTTCGGGTTCGGTCAGCGTTGGCTTCGGCGATTTGCGGTTCACCGGCGGCGCCGAGCCGATGACCCGCCTGGGAGGAGAGTGACGGCCATGAACCAGCGCCTGCGAGTTGTGCTCTTGGTCACCTGTGGCCTGTTCGCTTTGGGTTCGGTAGGGGTTTGTGCCAAGGCCGATGCCGCCGCCCCCGCTTCCAGCCCCACGTCCACTTCCGCCGTGGCCGGTTTAGCTGCGGTGTCCGATGCCGCGTTCCTCGCCTCCAGCGCCCAGTCCGATCCAGCATCACCCGCTTCCAGCGCCCAGGCCGATGCCGCGTCACCCGCTTCCAGCCCCACGTCCACTTCCGCCGTGGCCGGTTTAGCTGCCGGGTCCGTTTCCACCGCCCCCGTTATCAACGCCGCGCCTGCTAGCGGCGCTGGGTCCGGGCTGGGCGGCGGGCAGGCGGGGACGGCATCGGGCATTGGGGCCACGCGCGTGGTGGCCGAGCCGGATGACCCGGACGAGCCGGACGGTTCCGAGGTGGTCACGAAGGTCTCCGGCCTGAGCGCTACCCCACTCGTGGTGGTCTTCGACTTGTCGGGGTCGATGACGGAGGACGACGGCACCGGCACCATCAAGCTGGACGGCGCCAAGATGGCCCTGACCTCGCTGATGGCTCGCCAGGTCGCGGGCACATCGATCGGTTTGTGGACCTACCCCGGGGTCTACCGCGGGTCAGCTCAGGTCGAATGCGAGCCGGGGTACTGGGTGACGGGGGCCGCTTTGGGCGACTACGTCGACCCGGAGTACTTGTCGGCCACCATCAATGGCTTGACCGCGAATGGGGGCACGCCCACGGGGCCGGCGCTGGCGGCGGTCGGTGCAGAGTTGCGCGACTCGGAGGTGGGCGAGGCTGTCATCTTGTTGGTCTCCGACGGACTGTCCAACTGTGGCACGCCGCCCTGTGAAGTGGCCGAACAGTTGGTGGCGGACGGGTTTGATATCACGGTCCAGGCGATGGGGTTCCAGATTGAACAAGCCGGCCGGGAAGAACTCGAATGTGTGGCTGCCGCCACCAACGGCGCGTACTATCCGGTCGAGGATTCGGAAGAACTCGGCGAAAAGCTCGACGAATTGGGTGTCGCCGGGTTGGAATTGGTGATTCATTCCCCAAGTGCTGCCGTGACCGCCGGCACGATCGCTACCATCACCGCCGCAGTGACCAACCCGTCGGCGCGGGACGTCGCAGACGTGACAGTTTCTATGGTGGGTGTGGACGCCGACACCAGGCGGACCCTCTTCCCAGCCGTTATTCCGCCCCGGTACCGGCTCGGCAATTTGCCAGGGGGACAGACCTTGACCCGGCAATGGGAGTTGGTGGTCGGCACCATTGACGCCGGCGGACTGGCGCGCCTCAGGATTACGGCGGGCTCACCTGAGGTCGGGTCGGTTTCTGAAGAGATCGAGATCAGGGTGGTGACACTGGACGGTTTGTCCATTGAGGATGCCTGGATCGCTGATATTGCTGAGCGCGGCGAAGCTGTAGTGATCCTGGGCGACTCGTATTCTTCCGGCGAGGGCGCCGGCAATTATGTCGCAGGCACCGATGACGCCGGCAATCACTGTCACCGCAGTTTCAACACCTATGTGGCTCAAACCTTGGGCGACGAATACGTGGACATCATCGCCTGCTCTGGAGCAATTGTGGCTGACTATTTGAACCCCAGCCATGACAACTTGGTGGTCGCCCAGCATGTCAGGTTGATTGTGTTGCAGCAAGACCAGCCGATTGGCGGCGTGCTCTTGACAATGGGGGGCAATGACGCTTTGTTCGGCGACATTGTATTAGCGTGTTTGATCAAGGACTCATGTTCCTACAATCTCTTTTGGGTGCGGCACTTTGGAAGTGACTGGGGGATTGCTGGGTTTTCGGGCGTTGGGTGCTTGCGGGGGCGGGGTGTTCTTGGGGTTGTGGGTGCTGGTGGCGCGCCCGGTTGGTGTTGATCTGCGGGGAACGTTCTGGTTGGAGTGCGGTCTGGCGGTTTGGCGATGTGCGGC
>JAITJY010000447.1 GCA_031278675.1 Bifidobacteriaceae bacterium | reverse complement strand
TGGCGCCGCCCGATGCCGTCGCAGCGAGTGCCGTGGGCCGCCGACTGGGGTTGCCGCGGCGAGTCATGACGTTGCTGGGCGGCGAATCGCTGATCAACGACGCGACATCGCTCACCCTCTACCGGCTGACGTTGGCGGCGGTCTACGTCACTGGGGCGTCGCTGGGACAAGGCCTGGTGGTGTTTGCGTTGGCGGTCATGGTGGGGGTCGCTGTCGGGTTGGCGTTGGCCTACGTCGCTCAAGTCGCCCGCTCGGGACTGAAAGACCCAACTTTCGACACGGTGGTCGGGCTGATGCTGCCGTTCGTGTCCTACTGGATCGCGGAAGAATACCAAGGGTCGGGCGTGCTGGCCGTCGTGGCCGCCGGTTTTTATATTGGCCAAGCGGCGCCGCGTACCACGGTGGCAACCCGGCTCCACGAGGAACCGATCTGGGCCTCGGTGGACCTGATGCTCGAGTCCTTTACCTTCGCCTTGATCGGGTTGCAGCTACGCTGGGTCATCCTCGAAGTCCACCGTTCGGACCAGTCGCTCAAGACGGCTCTGACCTTGTCAGCAATTGTGCTGCTCACCACTCTGGCGATCCGCCCAATCTACATCTACGCCACAGAACTGCTGGTCAGAGCCAAATGGGTGCGTCGGCACACGCGGGGGGGCCAAGCCCCCTACAAACCGCTGACCGCCCGCGAATTGCTGGTTACCTCTTGGGCCGGGATGCGCGGCGTGGTGACCCTGGCAGCCGCTGCTGCCATCCCAGCGACCGTTGACGGCATACCCTTTGCTGAGCGCGCCACGGTGCAGCTTGCCGCCTACACGGTGGCGATCGGCACACTGCTGATCCAAGGCATGACACTGCCCAGCCTGATCAAAGCCCTAGGAATCTCCAACGCCGCCGAAGCCGAGGAAGACGATGCCTCAGAGGCGCGGGTACGCCTCATGGCGACACGGGCCGCCTCGAATGTGCTGCGCGGGCAGATCGACGCCTGGTCTGGGGTAATGGGCGGGGCAGAAGCAGAAAAGATCGCCAACTGGGCCATCCAGGGGCTGATTGCCCGCGAAACGGCCGCCGCCACCCTGATGCATCCCGACGCCGACGTGACCGACTCAGACCTGTTGACCATGACCGGGGGCCAAGCCCCCGCGATCATCCATGAGGCGCGCCAAGCACTGCGACCCGATACCCCCGAAACTCTCAGTCCTGAAGAACTGCGCCGCCGCGGCGCCGCTCTGACCGCCCGAATCACCGAGTTGCGCACCCAGATGGTGCGCGCGCAACGCGATGTGGTGGTCGCTGAGCGCAATGCGGGCCGCCTCAACGAAACCGTGATGCGGCGGATCATGCGGGAACTAGACCTCGAAGAAGAAACCATGGAGGCGTCCTGGGCCCACCGCCTCTAACCCTGGGGCAGTTGACCCGCCGGCCGGCTCCGCCGGCCCCAGCGCGGTTCACGCTCAAGCTTCGCGCTGCATCGCGTCTTTGATCTCGCCGACGAGTTCTTCCAGCACATCTTCCATGAAGACCACACCGCCGGGCACGGCCACCAGATGCGACTGGGTCAACTGCATGGTGGCCAGGACATCTTCGACCTCATCGGCCGCCTCGGCCGTGACTATCGCCCGCACCCGGCCCGGCGGCACCGGCTCGGTGCGGCGGTCCCCAAGAATCAGATCCAGCACATCTTGGATGTGCAAGTACCCGGTCAGGGTGCCGCCTTCAGCGCGGATCGGAAAACGTGAGAAGCCGGTCTTAGCGACGCACGCCTCCAGCTCCGCAGGAGTCACCTGCGGGGGCACCGTGACCAGGTCAGCCTCAGGTACCATCACGTCGCTCGCCTGTTTGGTCGAAAACTCCAATGACCCGGAAATCAGCCCGTCGGCATCGGGCAACACACCCTGCTGAGTCGAATGGTGCACTATCGCGGCCAACTCGACCGCTGTGAACGCTGAGGCGACCTCCGCCTTCGGCGTCACCCGCAACGCTTTGAGTGCCAGGTAGGCAACCCCCCGCAAGGCGGCCGTGATGGGGCTGACCAGCCACGCTAGCACCACCAGCGGCGGGGTCAAGATCAGGGCAGCTTTCTCCGGGGCGGTCAGGGACAGGTTCTTCGGGACCATCTCGCCCAACACCACATGCAAATACACCACTGCGACCAGGGCCACCGCCCCAGCGATCGCGTGCGCCGTGGCGTGCGGCAGGCCCGCAGCCTGGATCGGTTTCGTCAGCGCATGCGCCAACGCGCTCTCCGCGACAGCGCCCAGCGAAGTGGACGCCACCGTCACCCCCAATTGGAGTGTGGCCAGCATTGATGGCATGTGTTCCAGCGCATAGATCACCGCGCGCGCCGACCGCCCACCCGCCCCCGCCTGCGGCTCGACCTGCGAGCGCCGCACCGACATCAGCGCGAACTCGGCGGCGACAAAGAAAGCGTTGGCCGCCAATAAACCGGCGGCAGCCAGCCACATCACGGTTCTTTAGGCCTCCCCCAGACGCGGAGCGCCACCGCGCGGCGCCCCGCCATCGCCTCGACCCTGATGGTGACCCCGGCCACCGTAACCTGGTCACCGGGCTTCGGCACGCGCCCAAGCTGCGCCATGACCAGGCCGCCCAGCGTCTCATAGGCGGCGTTCTCCGGCAGCTCAATCCCGGCCTGATCAGCTAGTTCGTCGGGACGCATCTGTGCGGGAACCCTCCAGGAGCCGTCCGCCATGAGGCGCACCGCCGGGCGGGTCGGATCGTTTTCATCACGCACATCGCCCACAATCTCTTCGACCACATCCTCTAGCGTGATCACCCCTGAGGTGCCGCCATATTCATCTACCACGACCGCCATCTGCGCTCCAGCGTCCCGCAATTGGACCAGCACGGGACCCAACTCGGCGGTCTCGGGGACCTCCACGATCGGGGTCATCAAACCGGTCACCGACACCCGCGAGCGGCGCGCATACGGCACCGCCAGCGCCTTGCGCAACGCCACGACCCCCAAGATGTTGTCCCGCGACCCGTCGATCACCGGCAGCCTCGAGTGGCCGGTGGCTGCGACCACCTCGATCACCTCAGCGGCGCTGGCGCTGCGCGGGAGCACAGCGAGTTGGGTGCGGTCCGTCATCGCATCGACCGCCTTGAGTTCGGTCAGGGCCAGCGTGCGCCGCAGCCGCGTCGCCAGGTCTTCGTCCAGCACGCCTTCTTCCGCCGAATGGCGCACCACCGAGTCCAGTTCTTCCGCAGACCGCGCCGAGGACACCTCATCTGCCGGAGCGAAGTGGATCGCTTTGAGCAGCCCCGTCGAAGAACTGTGCAACAGCCAGATGACGGGCCGCATCATCTGGGTGAACACCAGCAACGCCGGCAGCGCCCAGCGCGCGGTACGCAGGGGTTCCGCCATCGCCAAGTTCTTTGGGATCAACTCTCCTACCAGCATCGATAGAGTGTTGACGAACACCAACGCGATGGTGGCCGCCAGCGCCGCACCGGCCGCTTGGCTGAGCGCCGGATTGCCTTTCAACCATTGCGCCACGAGCCGCGCCGCCGCCGGTTGCGCCGTATAGCCCAACCCGATCGTGGTCAGCGTGATCCCGACCTGCGACGCCGACAGATAAAGGGACGCCGAACTAAGCGCGCGGCGCAGCGCCCCGAGGCGGCCCGGCGCTACCGCCGCGTCGAGCACCGCAGAATCTACCGCCACGATGGCGAATTCCGCCGCGACAAACACAGCCGTGCCCAAAGTGAGCGCTACTCCAACGAACACCAGGGCCAAGTCAGTAGGCATCGCCCACTAGGTTAGACGATCCGGCCGCAACATTTTGGGCCATTGGACGGCCCCGTCCCCAGCCACCGCCCACGCCCGGGCTCGCGGGGGCGCTTGCGCCTAGCGCCCGGCGGGTCAAGGCTGCCCCCGCTGGGAGGGGAAGCTGGGCGGCATCGTGCAACGGAACGCGGCCGGGCACTCTCTACCGTGCCAGACTGGTTGCATGAGCGCACCGCTGATCCTGATCGTCGAGGACGAACCGACCATTGCCAACGCGATTGCGCGGCGGCTGCTCGCGGAGGGGTACCGGGCCCAAACCGTGGGCGACGGGCTGGAGGCGGTCGTCAAGACCCGTGACCTGCAAGCCGACCTGGTGGTGTTGGATGTGATGCTGCCTGGGATCGATGGGCTGGAGGTGTGCCGCCGAATCCAGGCGGAACGGCCGGTGCCGGTGCTGATGCTCACCGCACGGGATGATGAGACCGACAAACTGGTGGGGCTCGGGGTCGGCGCGGATGACTACATGACCAAGCCGTTCTCGATGCGGGAATTGCTGGCACGGATCAAGGCACTGCTGCGGCGCGTCGAACGCGCCCAGATGTTAGGCGTCCAGCCCGGCGATGACACCCCAATCCGGGCCGCTGACCTGGTCATTGACCGGGCGGCGCGGCGGGTGACGCGCGGCAGTGAACAGGTTCACCTAACCCCGACCGAGTTCGATCTGCTGGTTTTCTTGGCGGCCTCGCCGCACACCGTGTTGACCCGGGAGAAACTCCTAGAACACGTGTGGGATTGGGCCGATGCGTCGGCGACGCGCACGGTGGATTCCCACATCAAGGCTTTGCGCCGCAAACTCGGGTCGGATTTGATCCGGACGGTCCACGGCGTGGGTTACGCGTTCGAACCGAACGGTCCGCAGGCAGATAATGCAGCGATGGACGATGCCGTCGGGGACCGCCCAGCCCACCGCAACGATCCGGTAAGCCCCGGCCAGGTGCGGTCCGCGCCCACCGCGCCCGCCGAGTTCCGCAAGCCTGCGCGTGGGCCGCTGTACCGGTCTCGCCGCCAAGGGCGCCCCCACCGCAGGGCGCGTTAGACCGATGGCCGAGCCGCCAGCCGAAACGCGGGCCGAGGCGCGGGCCGAACCGCGGGGCAAGACGCGGGCCGAGGCGCGGGCCGAGGCGCGGGCAAAACTGCGGGCCAAGTCGCGGGCCGAGGCGCGGGCCAAACCGCAGGCTAAGCCGCAGGGCAAGGCGAGCCGATCGCTGTCCGGGGTGACGCGGCCGCTCGACGGCTTCGGCTCCATCAAGATCAAGATTGGGCTCTTGGTGACGGCTGCGGTCATGGCGTCCGTGGTGATGACCTGGATTGGACTCAAGAACGGCTTGGGCCCCACGACCACTATGCCGTTAGCCCTGCTGGCGGGTGTGGTGGTGACGCAGATCCTGGCCCACGGCATGACGAGTCCCCTACGTGAGATGACCGAGGCCGCCCGCGCCATGGCCAAGGGCGATTACACCAAGAAGGTGTCGGTGTCTTCCGGCGATGAGGTGGGCGAACTGGCCCGCGCGTTCACTTTGATGGCGAAGGATTTGGCCCAGGCCGACGCGCTGCGCCGCGAAATGATCGCCAACGTGTCCCACGAGTTGCGCACGCCCGTGGCCGGCCTTCAGGCGGAGTTGGAGAACATGGTCGATGGCGTCACCCCGCCTACCGCCGAAACCTTGGATCTGCTGCTCACTCAGACCAAGCGGCTCGGCCGGTTGGTGACCGACATGCTGGATCTGTCTCGTTTGGACGCGGATGTCGTCGAGTTGCACATCACCGAAGTAGAGGTAGAAGACTTTTTGGACGATGCCGTCGCCGCCGCCCGCCTGGTCGCCTCCTCAGCGGGAAAACGGCTCGCGTTTGTCGTTGACGCCCAGCCCCGGACCTTGCGGATGCCGGTCGATGTGGAGCGGATGCATCAGGTTGCGGCGAACTTGTTGTCGAACGCGATCCGCCACTCGCCGCAGGGTGGGATCATCACTATTTCCGCTGGTCAGACCGGTAAATGGGTCCAATTGGATTTCACTGATCAAGGTCCGGGGATCTCGCCGGACGAGCGGGAGCGCATCTTTGAGCGGTTTGAGCGCGGCAAGTTGGCTCAATCTGCGACGGCTGCCACCACGGGTGGCACTGGTCTGGGTTTGGCGATTGCTCGCTGGGCTGTCCGCCTGCATGCCGGTTCCCTGACTGTGGTCCCATCAGACTCAGGGGCAGTCTTCCGGGTGCGCCTCCCCAAGACCCCGGTCTAGCCACACTATGTGACCAAAACCTTTGCACCTGACCTTTGCACCTGAGCCGAGTTTCGCTGACGCGGGGTCCCCGCAAAATCTCGGAGCGAAACGGCCAGAGTTTGTGGGGTGCGGCTAGTATCCCGGCCTGGAACATCAGCGACATCCGCCGGACGGGGCGGCGGAAATCCTACGTGATGGGCGGCATCGGCGCTAGCTTGGTGAGCCATGGCGGGGCGTAGGCGACGGGCGGGGGCAGGCTGGACATTGGGCTTGGTTGGGCTGTTGGCCACGACCATCCTGGGTTATCGGCTGTTCTTCGATGACGCGGCGCCTAACGGCGGGCCGACCGGTTCGACTTGGAGCGCCGACGCACCGGACGCCAGCGGGCGCTACGCGGCGGCGCTGGCCAGCCTCGAAACCTTGCCCAGCGCTGCGGCTGGGGATGCGCTGCCGGCCTACTCGCGGACAGAGTTCTTGCCCGGCGGCTGGGCGGATTTGGACCGCGACGGGTGTTACACCAGGAACGAGATCCTGCGCCGTGACCTGATCGAAGTCGGCTACGGCGACGGCTGGTGCGAGGTGACAACCGGCGTGCTGGAAGACCCGTACACCGGCGAGACGGTCAGTTTCGATAAGGCCACATCAACGACATCGGTCCAGATCGATCACGTCATTCCGTTGGCCAGTGCGTGGCGCGCCGGAGCCTGGGGCTGGACCAAGGAACAGCGCAAGGCTTTCGCCAACGACCCAGCCGAACTGCTCGCCGTGGCGGGCAGCGCCAACCAGTCCAAAGGAGACTTGGGCCCGGCCGACTGGCTCCCCGCCGTGGGACAGTGCGGCTACGCCGCGACCTGGGCTGAGGTGGCGGCGCACTACGAACTAGCCCTGACCGAACCAGACCGCGCCGCACTCCGGCACACGCTATCAACCTGTTGACGCCCGGCCACCCCGACTGTCGTCTGCCAGTAATGCCGACGTCGGCGTAATGCCAGGCTGTTGGGACCACCTGGTTGCCAGAAAGATATGACCGTTTGATGGTGGTTTCTGCCAGAAACATGGGACCGTGCGGCGCGCCGTGGGGCGTGGCGGGCGGTCGGTGTTGGCCGGGGTCGAGGCCAGGTGGGCGGTGTTGGTCGGAGGCCGATGTTCGGAGGCTGATATTCGGAGGCTGAGACAGCCGTCGTGTTGTCGTGCTTGGAGACCACCTCAACGAGCCCTTCGTGGCTCCAGCCGCGTCGAGTGTTTCAATTTATCTCCTTTCCGGTGGCGAGTGTTACAATTTATCTCCAGCCCAACCACGCCCAGTGCTCTGACCTGCAGTGATGCTGAGAGCGGGAGATAAATTGAAACACTCGACGAAATCCAGGAGATAAATTGAAACACTC
>JAITJY010000335.1 GCA_031278675.1 Bifidobacteriaceae bacterium | reverse complement strand
GGGATACTGCTCTGACTTGGTGAAGTCTTTGACGGTGATCAACCCGCGAAGCCGCCCGGCGGGGTCGACTAGCGGCAGCTTCTCGACGCGGTGTTTGCCTAGTAGGCGGGCCGCCTCGGCGCGGGCCACCCCAACCGGCGCTGTAACGAGCGGCATCGGCGTCATCGCGTCGCGGACCAACCGCGTGGCGAACTCTTCGCGCGGCACAAACCGTAGGTCCCGGTTGGTGATAATCCCAAGCAGAACCCGGTCCGTATCAATCACGGGCAGGCCGGAGACCCGGAACTTGCCGCACAGGGCATCCAATTCGGCGAGGGTCGCATCCGGGCCGACTGTCAACGGGTCGGACACCATCCCCGATTCAGACCGTTTAACCATGTCTACCTGGGCGGCTTGGTCCGGGATCGACAGGTTCCGGTGGATCACCCCGATCCCGCCCTGGCGGGCCATTGCGATCGCCATGCGTGCTTCGGTGACGGTGTCCATCGCGGCCGAGACCAGCGGGATCGCCAGCGAGATGCGCCGCGAAACCAACGTGTCGGTGGCCACCTCTGACGGCACGACATCCGATTGCTGTGGCACCAGCAGCACATCGTCAAAGGTCAGCCCTACAAATGCAAACGGATCGGATTCCTCCCGGAGCGCGCCGGGGACACCAGTTTCATCCATCCGACCAGGATAGCGGCGCCCCGCTGCCCGCCGCCCCCGCCCCGTTGTCCGCCAGCGCCGCCCCCGCGTTGCCCGCTGCCGTCCGCCCGCTGCCCGATGCCCTCCGCCCGCCTCCGTTTCTCGCTGCGGGGAGCAGGCTCAGACGCGGAACGCTTGATCGAGCAGCGCTTCTTGTTCGACCCCGTGGGCGGAGTGCGAGCCGGTCGCGGGCGAGGCTGCCTCCGGGCGGGAGACTACGCCGAGCGGACGCCCACCCAGCATGGGCGTGGCCTTGCGCAGCAGGAAGCTCCAGGCGCCCTGGTTGGCGGGCTCGTCCTGAACCCAGGTCAGCTCCGCATCGGGGGCTAAGCCGTCCAGGATGGTCCCGACCATTTCCTCGGTGAACGGATAAAGCTGTTCCAGACGGACCAGCGCGGTGGACGCTTGCGCGGGGCTGTCCAGCTTGTTGCGGCGGGCCAACAGGTCCCAATAGATGCGTCCAGAACACAGCAAGACGCGGCGGGCCTGAGTGTTCGAGACCATTGGGTCCGTCAGCACAGGGCGGAATGTGCCGCTAGTGAAATCCTCGACCGGGGAGACGGCTTCCTTGCGGCGCAGACCGGATTTTGGTGTGAACACGATCAACGGGCGCCGTGGCCTGGTGTAGGCCTGAAGGCGCAGCAGGTGGCAATAGTTGGCGGGCAGGGTGGGTTGGGCCACGCGCAGGTTGCCTTCGGCGCTAAGTTGGAGCCAGCGTTCTATCCGGGCGGACGAATGGTCCGGCCCTTGGCCTTCGTAACCGTGGGGCAGCAAGTAGACGACAGAGGAATGCTGACCCCATTTTTGTTCGGCGGAGGAGACGAACTCGTCGGCGACGGTCTGGGCGCCGTTGAAGAAGTCACCGAACTGGGCTTCCCATAGCACCAAGGCGTCGGGGCGCTCCACCGAATAGCCGTATTCGAAGGCGGCGATGGCGTATTCGGACAGCGCTGAATCGTAAATGAACACTTTGGCTTGCTGGTCGGACAAGAACCAGAGCGGCGACCATTCGGCGCCGTTGACTTTGTCGTGGAACGTGGCATGGCGGTGGGCAAACGTCCCGCGCCGCGAATCTTGGCCGGTCAGACGCACCGGGATGTCTTCTAGCAGCAGTGAGCCGAAGGCCAGCATTTCCGCCATGCCCCAGTCGATTCCTCCTTCTTTGGCCATTTGTGACCGCTTCGCGAGGAGGGTCTTGAGCTTCGGGTGCACGGTGAAACCGGCGGGTGGATTGGCGAAGACCTGGCCCACGCGGTCTACCACCGCGCGGCTGATTGCGGTCTTCCAACCCATCAGCACGCCGGCATCTTCTTGTTGGGAGGCGGGCAGCTCCAACCCGTGAGAGGTTTCTGGAGCACTCCCGTTCGCCTTAGCTGCAACCTTACTCTGGATGGCAGCCCGGGTCTCTGTGAACGCACGTTCTAGTTCGGACTGGAAGTGCTTCAACGACTCCTCGGCATCCGCGATCGTCAGATCGCCGCGCGCAATCAGCGCTTCGGTGTACAGCTTGCGGACGGATCGCTTCTTGTCGATGAAGGAGTACATGACGGGCTGCGTCATCGACGGATCGTCACCTTCGTTGTGGCCGCGCCGACGATAGGAGACCAGATCAACCACCACGTCCATCTGGAACTCATCCCTAAAGGCAGCGGCCAGCAGGGCAGCCCTGATGCAGGCCTCGGGGTCATCGCCGTTGACATGGAACACCGGGCAGCCGTAGCCCTTGGCCACATCCGTGGCATATTTGGTCGAACGGGAATCGACCGTCCCGACGGTAAACCCGACCTGGTTGTTGATGACCAGGTGGACGGTGCCGCCCACCCGGTAGCCGCGCAAGCGCTGCAAGTTGAGCATCTCCATCACCACGCCTTGGCCGGCGAACGCCGCATCGCCGTGGACCAAGACGGGCACCACCGCGAATCCGGCGTCCGCGCCTAGGTTCAAACGGTCCTGTTTGGCGCGCGCCACACCCTGGACCACGCCATCGGCCGCTTCTAGGTGAGACGGGTTGGCCGCCAGGTAAATCTGGATCTGGTTGCCGGCGGGTGACGTGAACTGGCCCTCGGTGCCGAGGTGGTATTTCACGTCGCCGGAGCCTTGAAACGTTTCACGGGCGTTCGGATTGTCCTCAAATTCGGAGAACACTTGTCCGTAGGACTTGCCCGCGATGTTGGTTAACACGTTGAGCCGCCCGCGGTGCGCCATCCCAATCACCACCTCAGTGCTGCCCTGATCGGCGTACCGCGAGATCATCGCGTCCAGCACTGGGATCGCCACCTCGGAACCCTCCAACGAGAACCGTTTCGCGCCCACATACTTGGTTTGCAAGAACGCCTCCAAGGCCTCGGCCTCGTTCAGTTTGTGCAGCGCTCTGAGCTGGGCATCCCGGCTGAGCTGAGTCGGTTTGCCTTCGAGTCTTTCCTGGAGCCAGATACGCTGTTCTGGGTCTTCGATGTGCATATATTCCACACCGATCTTCCCGCAATACGTATCGCGTGCCAATTGAATGATATCGGCTAGTTTCATAGTGTCGTGGCCACCAAAACCATCAACCCTAAAAGTGCGTTCCATATCCCAGATCGACAGGCCATAAGAACTGAGGATCAGGTCTTCGTGCCCACGTTGGCGGTACGCCAATGGGTCGATATCTGCCGCCATGTGACCGCGCACCCGGTAACCATGGATCAGGCGGGTCACCGCAGCAGTGCGCTGCTCGATCGGCGCCTGCGTGTCTTGTTCCCACCGGATCGGCTCATAAGGGATACGCAAAGACGCGAAAATGCGGTCGTAGAACCCGTCCTCACCGAGCAATTTGCGGTGCATCAAACGCAGGAATTCGCCGCTTTGGGCGCCCTGGATCACCCGGTGGTCATAGGTTGAGGTCAGCGTCAACAGCTTCGAGATGCCCCAGTTCGCGAGGGTCGCCGGGTTGGTGCCCTGGAACTCTGCCGGGTACTCCATCGCCCCGACGCCCACGATCACAGATTGGCCCGGCATGAGTCGCGGCACCGACGCCGAGGTCCCGATCCCGCCCGGGTTGGTCAGCGAACACGTCACCCCGCTCAGGTCATCGACGGTCAGCTTGCCCAGCCGGGCGCGCCGCACCAGGTCATCATAGGACGCCCACAGTTCAGCGAACGTCAGCTTGTCGGCCTGTTTGACGGCCGGTACCAGCAGTTGACGGGTCCCGTCCGGTTTTTGGAGGTCGATGGCGAGCCCCAAGTTGACGTGCGACCGCTGGATCAGGGCCGGCTTGCCGTCCGCAATCCCGTAAGCGGTGTTCATTTCGGGGGTCTCACGCAGCGCCTCGGCCAGCGCGTAGGCGATGATGTGCGTGAATGAGACCCGCCCGCCGCGCGAACGCGCCAACTGGTTGTTGATCATCACCCGGTTCTCGATCATCACCTTGGCCGGCACTTGTCGAATCGATGTCGCCGTCGGCACCCCGAGCGAGGTTTCCATGTTGGCCGCAGTCCGCATCGGCGCGCCCTTCAACACCCGGACCAGGTCCTCATCGGGCGTCTCGCCCGCGTGTGTCAGCGCCCTAGGTTCGGCGGAGGTGTAGCGCGCGATGGCAGGCTCGGCGGCGGCTGTCGGGGCGGCATCGGACGCCAGGTCGACGGGCTTGGGGCGTCGCGGGGCGTCATCGGGCCGGGGCGGCTCCGGGAGCGCTACCGGGACGGGGCCGCGCGCGGCGGTGGCGGTCGGGGAGCCGGGCGGCGGCGGGCCGGTCGGGGCTCCGAGGCGGGCGGCTTCGGCGGCGTGGCGTTCCGCGATGCGGACAGCGGTGGGGCGATACCCGTCGAAGAAGTCCCACCAGGCCTTGTCGACGGATTCCTTGTCGGCCAGGAACTTGAGGTAGAGGTCTTCGACGAGCCAGGCGTTGGCGCCAAAGGCGCGCGGTCCGGGCGCAGGGGTTTCGGTGTTGGCTGGCGCTGTCACTTTGTTGCAGACCTTCCTTCGGTCAAGATTAGGCAATCAAACACGGGCCTCGGTCCAGGTGGGGCGAGGGCGGCCTCGCCCGCGTCGTGGAACACTCTTTGATCGTATCTCTTGAACGGCCCTGAAGCCAACCGAAACGGGGCATCTGACCTGCGATAATGACTTAAGTCCTATGGGTGGGGTCTGGTCCCGGTCAAGGCGCTTCCAAGCGCGCCCATGGAACCGTCAACTCAGGCAAACAGTTGCCTAATTTGGGGGATTCCTTGACCAATCGGGTAAACGGAAAGCAAATTCGTCCTCGGCGCGGCCGCGCCCCACCCGGAACTATAACGATCAGATACCGTTTGGGCTCTGCGCCCCGCAGGCGGAATCATGCGCCGAGCGGTTACCGGTGGAGCTGTGGACGCTGGAGAGGAACTGGCCGCAAGGACCGGGCCTGGTAGACCCGCCGCCGTCAGGCGAACGTCCAACGTTCGTAGGAGCCGCCGCCGCCGGGGCCGGAATAGTAGGGGGAGCCGGTCAGTTCTTCCCGGCCGTGGGGCTGGCGCCAGGCGGCCAGCGCCACCGCGCCCGGGGGCAGGTTGGCTCCGTCGCCGAG
>JAITJY010000439.1 GCA_031278675.1 Bifidobacteriaceae bacterium | reverse complement strand
ATGCTGAGGGCGGGAGATAAATTGAAACACTCGACGAAATCCAGGAGATAAATTGAAACACTCGCGGCCCCAAGCCGACGAGTTGACACGCTCGGCGAGCCCATCGCGGCCCCAGCCGCTTACGCGGCACCGGACCCCGACACCGATCCCGCAGAGATCGTCGCGGACGCTATCGCGGCAGCGGAGCCCGCTGAGGAGATAGTGGTTCCCCAAGAATTCGACACTGGCGAACTGGCTGCCGCGACTGATTCGGGGTTGGTGGTAGTTGAGAGCGCCGACGCACTACGCGCTCGAGGGCAACACTTTGGTCCAGATCGTCGATCACGCTTCTGGAGAGTACAGCTACCCCATTGTCGCCGATCGCAGCCACCACCATCTTGGGCGCGGCGATAGGCCTGGTGGGCCAGGCGTGGTCATGATGGATATTTCGCTTCTCACCATCCATGTGCCCATGGATGGTGAGCCACTGGTCCGCAGGCGTTGAGCCGCTAGTCCACGCGGATTGAGCCATCGTTCCGCAGCGGTTCTGCGGAGGCGATAGCCCGCGTCAACGCGGCGCGGCGCCACAGCTTCGCCCGCCGATCTCAGCGGTAAGGGTCTGCGGGTCCACGAGTCTGGGGGCTCACCAGGCGACCCCGATCTCCGCAAGGGTCGGCGATCCGGACTCGGCCACGAGCCGTCTCAGCAACACCAAATCGACCACATCGCGGGCGCGGTCATTCTCCCAGGTCGGCGGATCATGCGGGGCTGTCGCGGCGTGCGCCACGCGACGCACTGCCCGATGGTGGTCGGCACGTCCGTGACCGGAAGCTGCTGCCACCATGTCACCTCGGCAGGCTCCAAGTCTTGATGGTGCAGCACATAGCCCTCGCCGCCACGACGCTCGATCCTTCGCCTCTTGCCAACCGTGACGTGGATGCGGTCCGGGTTCACGTCCGAGATCTCCCAGGCTTGCAACAACGAAAGTACGTGTTGGAACGCCTGATCAGGACACGAACACGACACAAAAAAGACTCACACCGTGCGCCACGAGTCAGGCTCCAGCGCTTCAGCGTTGAACACCGCCATCATGCCGGCAAGACCCTCGAACCGCGGGGCACGGGCCGCAATGGTGCGGGCCTCACCCAGGCTGGCGCACCCGGTCGCGAGGATGTTTGCGAAGATCGAAGGACACCAGTTTGGCGTCCCGCAGCGCGCATCTGATGCGCTATGGTTGAAGCGTGAGGACCACTTTGAGCGTGGACGATGACGTCCTGGCGGCTGCCAGAGACATGGCGCGCGCCGAACACCGGACAGTCGGCGACGTGCTGTCCGACTTGGCCCGCAGGCAACTGCTGGCGACCGCCGCGACCGCGTCCGATGGCCTGTCGCTGCAGCCTGGGCCCCTCGGCTTCCCCGTGTTACCTTCCCGCGGCGGCGTCGTCACCAACCAAGATGTCTCGCGCCTGCGCGACGAACTCGGAATCTGATGACCGCGCTGCTGGATGTGAGCGCGCTGATCGCGCTGCTGGACCCGGACCACGCGGCGCACCAGACCGTCAACCGGTGGATATGTGACCACCCCGACGAGCCATGGGCGACCTGCGCTCTTACCGAAAATGGCTATATCCGGATCGTTTCGCAGCCGTCTTACCCGAATCGGCTTGGCATTCCGCTGGCAGTGGCCGCCCTGGCGGCAGCACGGGGCACCCCGCGCCACCAGTTCTGGGACTGCGAGTTGTCCATCGCGGACCCCGCCGCCGTCCATCCGAACGCCATCCTGGGTCCAGCCCAGGTGACCGACACTTACCTGCTGGCGCTGGCCGTCAGTCGCGGAGGCCGGTTCCTCACACTCGACCGACGCGCGAGCACCGCCGCCGTCGCCGGAGCGCAGGCCGCAAGCCTGGTCTTGCTTCAGGCGTAACCGGCCAACAGGGGTGGCATGACAGCCTCCCACGCATCTCGTTTGCGCAGTTCATCGAGCGCCGTCCCGGCGCTGCGTGAGGCCAAAGCCCGGGTCCCCTCCCGGATGAACTCAACGAGCCGGCGACGGTGTTACCCCGGCAAGTGGTAGGCCGGCGCGAGGTGACGGGCGCGAGGCGGGCGGCATCATCCACCGGCCGGTGCCACGCCTCCAGTACCACCCTGAATCAAGGACGCTCGCGCTGTCTTGGCCGGCGCGGCTCACTCGAGGAGGAAGCCGATGACGTCTTGGTGTTGGATCCCGCCGAAGTCGCGTTGGGCGATTTGGTCCAAGCTCAGGACTGTCTTGGGGTACTGGTCGCGGATCGCCCGCAGCGGCGCGAGTTCGCGGGCCGATGCCGCCGGGTCGGCCATGGATAGCGTGACCTGGAAGTAGTGGGTACCCACATCGGCACGCTCAGCGACAAAATCTACTTCAAGGGCACCCTGTTTTCCGACTGAGACCCGGTAACCACGGCGCAGCAATTCAAGGTAAACCACGTTCTCCAGCAGACGCCCCACATCAGCGAGTCCCAGGCCGAATAGCTGTGAACGGAAACCCAGGTCACACAAGTAGAACTTGTCGTTGGTCTTCATCGTGGCTTTGCTGCGCAGGTCAAGGCGCCTGGCCCGGTAGAACAAGAACGCGTCTTCGGCTAGCCTGAGGTAGTTGTCCACGGTGGCCGGCACCACGCGCCGCCCCGAAGAAACGAGGTAGTTGGCGACCGATGCCGCCGTCACCTGATTGCCGACATTCGCTGCCAGATAGCGCACGATCTTCGCCAATGCGTCCACGTCACGCACCTCGTGGTTCAGCGCGATGTCCTTCATGATGATTGTGTTGAGCACGCCGTCCAGGTATTCGCTCGCGACATCGTCGGCATTGGGCAGCCCCAACAGCCCCGGCATGCCGCCCGTCCGGAGGTAATCGTTGAAACGCCCGCGAACCCCCGCCGTTTCAGTGGCCGGCCGAGCCGACAGGTACTCCTTGAAAGACAGGGGGTAGATGTCGATCCGGACGTAGCGGCCCGTCAGCAGCGTCGCCAGGTCCGAACCCATCAAACCGAGGTTCGAGCCTGTTATGAAAATGTCGTTCGCCGCCTCGAGTCGCAGCGAATTGACCACCCGCTGCCAGCCGGGCACCATCTGCACCTCGTCCAACAGGATGTAGCGCTTCCCGTTGGGGAACCGGTGCGCCGTGATCATTGAATGCAGCTCGTCCGGCGTGTCAACGCCCGCGAGGTCATAGCGTTCGAAGTTCGCCGTCAGGATGCTGGCCTCTGCCACACCCCCCTCAAGCAGATGCTGCCGCAGCATGGAGAGCAACGTCGATTTGCCGCAGCGGCGGACCCCGGCGACCACCTTCACCAGGCCGTCCGTGTCGCGGTAGCGCAGGAGCCGTCCCAGTGCCTGCGGCCGCGGAACTATAGTCACGAGATACCCTTCCCGAATCGCATTTATATCTACTTCTTGATGCGTGCGATCACACAAACCAACTATATCTGATTCTCGACTGCCGGACGGGCACCTCGTCATCGAGCAGGTACTGCAGTTGAAGGCCGTCCACCACTGCGGCTATGAGCACCGCCGCCTGGTCGTCGATCACTGCCGCCTGACGGCGCGCGAGATCAGCCAACTGGTCGTAGGACAAAGGGCAGCCGGGGGAAGGAGCCACCCGCCCAGCATCCCCCCACCAGCACGACCGTCACCCCGACACGTCGACAAGACCACCTGACCAGTTTCCTCGCGGATGCAGAACGGTGCTCTCCGGAATGCTGGGCTTGGCCGTACGGTTCGACACCATCCCCGCCAACCCGCTTAGGGAGGTCACGCGGGTCGCCCACGGACTGGACGGAGCGCTAGAAAGGCCCTCCACCTGCGGTTTCGCAGTTGATGGAGGGCCTTTGAACAGTAGCGGGAGGGGGGATCGAACCCCCGACCTCACGATTATGAGTCGTGCGCTCTAACCGTCTGAGCTACCCCGCCGTGATGGCCTTAGGGTGCGCCTGTCAGGCGACCTCTAAGTCAGCCCCGAAAGGGAATCGAACCCTTGACCTTCTCCTTACCGTGGCCTTCGCCGGGGCATAGTGCAGTGTAGCCGGACATGGCGTTGCGTGCATTTCGGCTGGTAGCGACCCCTTTACATTCCGCGTTGCGGCGCGGCGACGGTGGATCGCACGCCCTTGAGCTTGAGCAGTGGCTGAACGCGAATCGGGCGGCGAAGTTCGACGCGGACGGCCTGATCAGCCCCGCGACCG
Source organism: Bifidobacteriaceae bacterium (assembly GCA_031278675.1). Taxonomy (GTDB): domain Bacteria; phylum Actinomycetota; class Actinomycetes; order Actinomycetales; family WQXJ01; genus JAIRTF01. The sequence goes on along the minus strand of JAITJY010000439.1, from coordinate 978 downwards.
GGGCAGCGGCGTGGACCGCACCCATCACCTGACGGCGACCGGACAGCGGGCGGATAGAAACCTGGTTCACGGCGGCGCCTGGCCGCGCGGTGGGCGCGGCGACCGCTATGCGAGGGGGTGCTCCACATTTGCCCCACGCTGGAGCCGCCCTAGCCGCGCTTGCTGGCCAGCAACGCCTTGACCAGGTAATACAGTGAGCCCCGAAAGGGAATCGAACCCTTGACCTTCTCCTTACCATGGAGACGCTCTGCCGACTGAGCTATCGGGGCGCCCAACCGAGATTACACGGTCGCGGCTTACCTGGCGAATTGCGGTTGGCTCGTGGATGGGCCCGGTGCCGGTCGCACGTTGTGCGCGCCCCGCGTTATACCTGTTAGCGCTACCAGGGGCGCACCCGGGGCCGGAGGAGATAAATTGAAACACTCGACGGGCCGTTGGCGGCCGCAGTGACCTCGAGTGTTTCAATTTATCTCCCGTCCGCTGGCGAGTGTTTCGATTTGTCTCCTGCCCAACCGAGGCCAGTGCTCTGACCTGCGGCGACACGGGAGCCCGCGGCGAAACGGGAAGTGGGGCGTGCGGCGAAACGGTGGGGGCGGCATCGTCCAACGGCGGAATGCGGCTTGCGGCGGCACCGGCCCAACGCGGCCGGGCAGGACTCCCAGCGTGATCCGGCGAGCTATCGGGATGCCCGAACGGGTTTGGGCGCGCACGATGGCGAAAGGCCGCTGGACCGCCGGTGACCTGGGCGGCATCGCTCGGGCGCTGGGTGTGTGCCCTAGCGTGATCCTTGACGGCCCGCCCTGCCCTGTCGCATCCCGGCCCGGCAACGCCCAGGCCGTCGCTTGAGACTGGCACGCAAGGTCCGGACGGCCATTCGGGGCCTGAGACAAGCCAAAGGCCCGGTCGGTGTGGTGGCCGCCGGGCCAGTGGCGTCGATGTAACGGAGAACCTGCCCCCGTCTTCGTGAACTAACCTACC
>JAITJY010000420.1 GCA_031278675.1 Bifidobacteriaceae bacterium | reverse complement strand
CCAAGACCAGCCCCAGAGCCAACCCCAAGACCAGCCCCAGGGCCAGCCCCAGAGCCAACCACAAGACCAGCCCCAGAGCCAGCCCCAGAGCCAACCCCAAGACCAGCCCCACATAAAGCAGATGGCGCGGAGCAATCCCCCACCGCCGTGGGCCGGCCGCAGGCGCGGGTGCGGCGTTGGCGCCGCTACCTCTCGGATGAACTGCAAGAGGCCAATACCTATCGGGACTTGGCGCAACGCTCCACCCCGGTGGAGCGCGACATCCTCTTAAGCCTGGCCGATGCCGAAGAGCGCCACGCCCAGCACTGGCGCGACCTGCTCGGCCCCAAAGCGGACAGGATTCCGCGGCGGCGCTGGTCAACGGACCTTCTGGGATTCATGGCCAAACATTTCGGGTTTGTGTTCGCACTGGCTATCGCGGGACGCGCAGAAACACGCACCAAATATGCGCGCGACCCGTCCGTGCCAGCCTCCATCACCGCCGACGAACAGGTCCATTCAGAAGTGATCCGGGGGTTGGCGGAACGCGGGCGTGCCAGAATCTCGGGTACTTTCCGGGCTGCGGTCTTCGGGGCCAACGACGGGCTGGTGTCCAACCTGTCGCTGGTGCTCGGGATAGGCGGTACGGGAGTCAGCCCCAAGGTGGTCATGGCTACAGGGATCGCCGGACTGCTGTCCGGCGCCATGTCGATGGCCGCCGGCGAATATGTGTCCGTCGACTCGCAGCGCGCGTTGCTGGACGCCTCAAACCCGGACCCGAAGACCTCGCACGCCTTACCTGACCTGGACATCAATGCCAACGAATTGGCGCTGGTCTACCGCGCTCGCGGTCTTAGCGAAGACCAGGCGAGGGCTCGCGCTCAACTTGTGCTGACCAACCGGGCCACGTTCTCTCTGCCCGGGGCCCGCGCCAACAGCGAGGTGGTCGGCTCCGGAATCAGAGCTGGCACCGCCAGCTTCTGTTTCTTTTCCGCCGGGGCTGCCATCCCCGTCATCCCTTATGTTCTGGGCCTGACCGGATTGACTGCGGTGCTGGTGGCGGCGCTGCTCGTCGGCTGTGGCCTGGCCGTCACCGGCATGTACGCCGGAATCCTGTCCGGCACGTCACCGATCAAGAAGGGCCTGCGTCAGATCGGGATCGGCTGGGGCGCGGCCACCGTCACCTACCTGCTTGGCCTCGCCTTCGGCACCGTAGTCAGCTAGCGGCACCCCACAAACTCTGGCCGCCTCGCTCCGAGATTTTGCGGGGACCCCAAGACCCACCCCACAAACTCTGGCCGCCTCGCTCCGAGATCTTGCGGAGACCCCAAGACCCACCCCACAAACTCTCTGCTGCTGTGAACGAAAGGCGCTGACCAGCGCATTTCGTTCCGCTCAGACGATGGGAGCCAGCGCCCCGGACAGCTCGGCTCAGGTGCAAAGGTCTCGGCTACCCAGTGTGGCTAATCCCGGACTGGCCAGCACCAGCCCCACCGGAAAGGAGATAAATTGAAACACTCGACGCGGTTGGGGCCGCGCTGGGCTCGCTGAGCGTGTCAACGCACCGGCTGGGGGCCGCGATGGGCCCGTTGCGCGTGTCAACGCATCTGCTTGGGGCCGCGAGTGTTTCAATTTATCTCCTGGATTTCGTCGAGTTTTACATTTTAACTCCGCCCCACAGCATCACCGCTGGTCAGAGCACTGGGCTCGGTTGGGCTGGAGATAAATTGAAACACTCGCCACCGGAATGGAGATAAATTGAAACACTCGACGCCGCAGACAGCGCCAGGCGCGGGTCGACTTTGCTCAAGGCCCTGACCCACCGGCCCCGCCGCCGCTGGGTCCACCTGCGCCCGGGTCTTCTTGTTTGGCGCGGCGGGCGTCTGCAATTGCGATGATCAGGGTCAGCGCGTTGATCGCGATAGACGCCAGGAGGGCATCGGCGGCGGCGATCCGGGCGCCGTGCGACGCACGTTCGGTGAAGAAGCCCGCCAGCACCACGGCGAGCCCAATGCAAGCCCCCACTCGTTGCGCAACTTGGAGTACGGCACCGGCTGTGCCGCCATCGTCGCGGGGGATCCGCGCCAACGTCAACGATTGGTTCGGCGCGACAACAATGCCGCTCCCACCTGCGGTAATACACATTGTGAGGGCCAGGGCCGGCCCAACCCACGCATCAGGGGCCAGCCGTAGCACCGCTTCCGTGGCGACCAGCCCAATCCCAGCTACCGCAACCCCCAACACCACCAGCCGACGCCCCAGCCGCAAGACCAACTTGCCGGCAAACCAGGAGGCGGTGGCGGACGCGATCGACCCGGGGATCACCACCAGCCCAGCCTCCAGCGCCGAATAGCCCAGGCCGCGCTGCAGCACCAGGGTCACGACCAGCATGATCGAGGTCAAAGCCGCGAAAAAGCCCAGCCCCACCGCCGCGCCGTAGCGAAAACCAGAGTTGTGGAGCAGCGCCGGGTTGATCACGGCCGCCCGGAAACGCCGTTGGTAGCGGCCCTCCCACCACCACAGCAGCGGGATCAGGCCCGCCACCAGCACAAGCGACAGCCAGCGCTGCGCACCGAGCATGTCTGCGCCACGGTCACCGCTCAGCACAAACGGAGCCATGAACGCGACCACCGCCAGGCCAATCAGCAGCACACCAGTCCAATCCATCCGCGCCGGCGCCCGCTTCACGCCCCGCCCGTCCCCGCTCTCCTGCCAGGTCCCACTTCCGCCAGCGCCGCACCCATCCCGCTGGCCGATGCCGCTTCCGTCAGCGCCGCGTCCGGCCCGCTGCCCGATGCCGCTTCCGTCAGCGCCGCGTCCGTCTCGCAGCCCGATGCCGCTTCCGTCAGCGCCGCGTCCGGCCCGCTGCCCGATGCCGCTTCCGTCAGCGTCGCGCCCGTCCCCCTGCCCGATGCCGCTTCCGTCAGCGCCGCACCCATCCCGCTGGCCGATGCCGTCCGCCGGGCCGCGGGTTGCGTCGCCCCGCGCCGACTGGGCGGCCGCACTTGGCAACAGCCGCGCTGCGGCCACGGCGGCGGGCGCCGCCACTAGCACGTTGACGAAGAACACCAGACGCCAGCCGTGAACCGGACCGCCCACCGCGATCAACACACCGCCGATCAGGGGCCCGATCGCAGTCGCCAAGCCGGCCACGCCACCGAACAAACCGAACGCCCGAGCCCGGGGCGCACCCTTGAACATTTGTTGGATAACACCTGCAACTTGCGGGTTCAACACGCCTGCGGCTGCCCCTTGGATCAGCCGACAGACCGATAGCTGCACGTCCGAGCTGGCCAGGCCAGCGCCGAGGCTCGTCAACCCGAACGCAGCCAAACCAGCCACAAACAGCACCCGCCGGCCGTGGACATCGCCGAGACGGCCCGCCGGCACCAACGCCAACCCGAACGCCAGGGTATAGCCCGCCACAATCAACTGGAGCTGGGTTGGTCCCGCGTGCAGCGACCGTTCAATTGAGGGCAGAGCCACATTGACAATAGAGACATCGAGCATTGTGATAAACCCACCACTCAGCACCACCGCAAGCGCCCCGAGGCGCCGCCGGTCCCGGTGGCCCGCTGCGCTGGTCACGGGCGTCCGGCGTGCCTGGCCTGGGCGGCGGAGTAGGCGAGGATCAGTGGATTGAGGCTTGGTCCGGTGCACCCCGGCAAACTAACCCAGGGCTGACCAGCCTGCGGCGCGGTGCAGCGCGGTCTCAAGGACCGGACCACCCGCAGGCGCCTCAACTGGCCGGGGACGCACCCGCGCGGGAAACCAGCGCCGAATAAACATCCACCAACGCGGCCGCGACCCGCTCCCAGGTCCGCTCGCGACCCAGCCGCACTCCGCCTGCGGCGAGGCGGGCCGCTGCCGCCGGGTCAGCCAGCAGCTTGGCGACTGCGTCCGCCCAGAGCGCGGGTTCACGTGAATCCAGCAGCAATCCCGTCTCGCCATGGACCACAGATGAACGCAAACCTGTCGTGTTGGACCCGACCACAGGCACGCCGCAGGCGGCGGCCTCGGCCGCGAGCAGCCCAAATGTCTCAGAGCGGGACGGCATCAGCGCCAAGCGGGCGCCGCGAATCAAGTCCGCCAGACGGGCGGGTGTTTGCGCACCGAGGAAAACGACATCGTCCGCGAGCCCCAGTTCGCCCGCCAATGTCCGCAAACCCGCCGCGTATTCCAGGTGACCGGCTCCGGGCGCACCGGTCACCAACAGCGCGGGGCGCCCCCGAGCAGGCAGAGCCGCGAGAGCCCGGATCGCCAGATCTTGGCCCTTGATCGGCTGGACTCGTCCCGCCATCAACAAATAGCCCGCCTCACGCCGCAACGGCCCCGGGAGGCTCGCTGGGTCGAGGGGCGGTCCGGGATGGAAGAGCACGGCATCGACCCCTGGATGAATGACACGCAACCGGGCCGCTTCCACACCATAATCTTCCGCTATGGACATCCGTTCGGCTTCACTGACACTGACCACGGCGGCTGCTGCGCGCACCAGGCGGCGTTCGGAGGCCAGCCGGCGCGGGGTCTCCGGGGTGTCGCCGGGCGCGAGATCCCGGTTCTTCATGGCCGCCACCGTGTGCAGGGACTGCACGTGCGGCACACCCCAAGCAACCGCAGCCCCCTCACCAGCCAAGCCGGACAGCCAATAGTGCGAATGAACCACATCAGCGCGGGGCGCCCGCAACATAGCGCGAGCAAAATCGCCGGCCAACTCCGCTAAGGCGCCCTTGTCGACCGGCTCGGCCGGACCGGCGCGTAGGTAATGCAGGCTCGCCGCCCCGATCGCGTCACAACCGCGAGCAACCTGGTCAGCGCTGGTGGCCCGGGTGTAAATGTCAACCCGCCAACCGGCCGCAGCCAGGGCGCCGGCCACCGAGCGGAGATAAACATTCATCCCGCCCGCATCACCGATCCCAGGCAACGCCAAAGGCGAAGTGTGCAGCGAAACCAGGGCAACACGGCGCCTCTCGCACACTGCCGCCACTGGGGTTTGGCGAGTCTCGTGGCAGATGGTCACGCGCTCACCGCCGTTGCCGCCAACACGCGCACTCCGACGCCGATCGCGCCCTCATCCGGTTCGAATTCAGGCTGATGCAGGTCAAAGATCGGCCCACCCGGAGTGCGCACCCCAAGACGCATCAAGGCGCCCGGAACTTCGCGGAGGTACCAGGCGAAGTCCTCACCACCCATGGATTGTTCCGCGACCAGCACATTGTTGTTGCCAAGCACGGCGCGGGCTGCGCCCGAAACCAGCCCGGTCACCGCCGGATCGTTGACCACCGGCGGCACACCACGCTGATGCGCCAGTTCCGCCCGGATGCCATATTGTTCCGCGATCAGTGGCACCGCGTCAGCGATTATCTCCGCCGCCCGGTGCCAGGTGCGCACGTCACCGGCCCGCAAGGTCCCTTTGATGACCGCCGATGACGGGATCGCGTTGGGCGCCTCACCGGCGTGGATCGCGCCCCAGGTCAACCCCACCACCGCGCGCGGGTCCAGCCGACGGCTCAAAATGGCCGGCAACTGGACAGCGAGTTGCGCCACCGCGAAAACCAGATCCTGGGTCAACTGCGGCCGGGAGGTGTGGCCGCCGTCGCCGTAGGCGTAGACCGTCACCAGGTCCGCCGCAGAGGTGATCGAACCGGTCTTGATCGCCACACTCCCCACCTGGTAATGCGGGTCGCAGTGCAGGGCGACTATCCGGTTGACGCCATCCAGCGCGCCTTGTTCAATCAGGTCCAACGCGCCTGAGGGGTGGACTTCTTCAGCGGGTTGGAACAGTAGACGGACCGGGGAACGCAGGAGACCAGCGCGGTGAAGAT
>JAITJY010000418.1 GCA_031278675.1 Bifidobacteriaceae bacterium | reverse complement strand
CCGAGACCTACGAGGCCGCCAGAGTCGACGGCGCCGGACGCTTCCGATTGGCGGTCTCGGTGACGCTGCCCCAGATGACAGGCGTGCTGCGGACGTCGTACATCTACATGGGGCTGGGCGCGATCGACTCGTTTGGGACCATGCAGGCCCTGTTCGCCAAGATGAGCAGCCCGAACCACGCCGCCACCACTTTGACGCAATACCTCTGGGCCACCGCCTTCGAAAAGGGCCAGTTCGGCTACGCCACCGCGCAAGGCGTGTTCTTGGCCCTCTTCTCCCTGCTCTACGTGGGTCTGGTATTCGCAGTCTTCCGCCTGATCAACGGGCCGGAGCAGAAAGGCTTGGCGGCGTCATGACAATCGCAATCCAAGAGCGCCGGGGCCGGCCTGGCCACGGCGGCATGGCCTTCGCCATCGGCTCGCAAACCGCCACCTGGCTCTGGTCCATCGGCGTGGTGTTGCCGCTGACGTGGACGGTGCTGAGCAGTTTCAAGACCAGCAAGGAAATCCTGGCGTCACCGCTCAGCTTGCCCGCCAAGTGGTCGTTCGACAACTACGTCGCGGCCTGGACCACGGCCCACATCGGCGATTACTACCTCAACACCATCGTGGTGGTGCTGGTGTCGGTGGTGCTGGTGATGCTGCTGGGCGCCATGTGCGCCTATGTGCTGGCCATTTTTGAGTTCCCCGGCCGCATGGCGCTGGTGAACCTGATGCTCGGCTCGATGGCATTCCCAATGTTTCTGGCCATCGTGCCTTTGTACAAGCTCATGCGCGGCTTGCACCTAGTGAACACAATCACCGGCTTGATCCTGGTCTACACGGCCTTCGCGCTGCCCTTCACGGTCTTCTTCCTGTACAGCTTTTTCAAGGGCCTGAGCCGCGATGTCTACGAGGCGGCGCGCATCGACGGCGCCGGCGAGTGGCGCACGTTCTTCCTCGTCATGCTGCCGATGACCGCTCCCGGCATGGGGGCGGTCGGAATGTTCAACCTGGTTGGGCTGTGGAACCAGTATGTGCTGCCCTTGGCGCTGATCACCGACCAAGACAAGTATGTCCTGACCCAGGGTATGCAGGCTTTTGCCCAGGTCGCCGGCCGGTCGGTCAACCTGGGGGCGCTGTTCGCGGCCGTCGTCATGACCGTCCTGCCGATCCTGGTCTTCTACCTGATCTTCCAACGCCGCCTGGCGGGCTCGGTCTCGCAGGGCACCTTCCGATGACAATCCGACAACCTGCGGCCTGGTCCGCGCCATCCAACTCACAAGGAGATCTGTTTTGAATCAGCCAATCAACCTCAGTTGCTCTGCCGCCGCTGCCGCCCTGGGGCCGCTCGACCACTACTGGTCGCGGGTAATTGGCGCCGAACGCTGCTACGCCGCTCTGCGCACCGACTGGATCGAGCAATTGCGTTGGACCCATCAAGAACTCGGCGTCAAATACGCCCGCGTCTACGGCGCGTTTGCCCGGGAAATGTTCACCTACCAGGAACACGACGGCATAGTCGATCCCAGCTTCCAGTACGTCGACCTGGCCTTCGACGCCATCTTGGGGGCGGGCGTCAAACCGTTTGTGACGCTCGCCTTCATGGCCCCGGACCTGGCTACCTCAGCCGACAACCCAAGCGACGTCTGGTTTGGCATCGGCTCGACGCCGCCAGCCGACACCGCCAAATGGGCCGCCCTGGTCTCGGCCACGATTCGGCACTGGATCGATCGCTACGGCGCCGAGGAAGTCCGGACCTGGCTGTTCGAGGTCTGGAACGAGCCCAACCTGGACGCCTTCTGGGTGGGCACCCGCCAGGAGTATTTCGAGTTCTACGCCGCCACCGCCGCGGCGGTCAAGGCAGTCGATCCGGCCCTGCGCGTGGGCGGGCCAACCACCATCAACTTCGTCCCAGACGCCCGTTTCGCCGGCGAGACGGAGGACACCTCGGTGCACCTCCGGTCGGAGGACCTGGCCGATCTGACGTCCTGGGATTGGCGGCCGGTCTGGGTTGAGGAGTTCCTTGACTACTGCGCCGCCCGCGACCTGCCGGTCGACTTCGTCTCCACCCACCCCTATCCGACTGATTGGGCGCTCGACAGCCACGGCACGGGCGCCTTCCAGAGCCGGGAGGTCGGGGCTCTGAACAAGGACCTGAACCGGCTGCGGGACACCGTCGCCCGCTCCGCCTACCCCGACGCCGAGTTGCACCTGAGCGAGTGGAGCTCGTCGGCCGGCTATCGCGACCACACCCATGACTACCCCCAGGCCGCGACCTACGTCGTCAAGTCCTACCTCGAGAACCTCGGCTTGGCCAACTCGGTCGCCTATTGGACGTTCTCAGACATCTTCGAGCAGGGCGGCGCGGGCGATGCGCCGCTGCATGGGGGGTTCGGGCTGATCACCCGCTGGGGAAATCCGAAGCCCACCTACCGCGCTTTTGAGATGCTGAACGGCCTGGGCGACGAGTTGCTGGCCCGCACCACCGGCGCCGTCGTCTCGCGCGAGGCCGGCACGGGCAAGGTTTCGGCCGTCGTCTACCACTACCCCGACGAGGTCGCCCGCACCGTTCCCCCCTCGATGGACGCCGCCGGCGTCGGCCGCTCCATCGCCGAGGCCACGTTGGCCCAGGGCACAGAGCGCGATTTGAGCCTGGCCATCGACGGCCTGAGCCCCTCCAGCCGGTTCGCGGTGACCTCGATCGACGCCGTGGCCGGCAACATCGTCGCCGCTTGGCAGGCGATGGGCTCGCCGCTCAACCTCTCCCGCCTTCAGTCCGAGGCGCTGACCGAGGCCTCGCGCCCGCGCCAGGAGTTCGTCCAGGCGGACGCCCAGGGCAGCTTGCGTTTGGAGCGCCGGCTCAGTCCGTGGACCGTCCTGGCGCTGAGGCAGCTCTGACTTCGATCCACCGATTCAAGAATTAAGGAGGCTTGCCCGATGCCGTCCGCTCGCGTTTCGGTGCCCCGCGTCGGTTTCCGCCCGCCGGTCTATGTTTGCCGCCGCGCCACTAAGCCTTTTACCGCGGACGGCCGGCTGGACAAGGACTTCTGGGCCGAGGCGGAGTTGACCGATCCCTTTGTCGACATCGAGGGAGAGGACCGCCCGGCTCCGCGCTACGCCACCCGCGCCAAATTGTTGTGGGACGATGAGAATCTCTACATCGGGGCGGAGCTTCGCGGACCCGAGATTTGGGCCACTGTCACGCAACGCGACGCCATCATCTATGACGACAACGATTTCGAAGTGTTCTTGCTGCATCCCGATTCCGGCGAACGGCAATACTACGAATTGGAAATGAACGCCCTGAACACGGTTTGGGACTTGCTTTTGACGAAGCCTTACCGGGACGGCGGGATGCCGGTGAACGGTTTTGACTTCCACGGGCTTCAGACCGCTGTGTTTGTGGACGGCGCCGTGAATGACCCGACCCAACGCAACCGCCTTTGGTCCGCCGAGGTGGCGATCCCATTTCATTCGATCAGCGAATGCGCCAGGCGGAATCGCGGCCCTCAAGCGGGCGAGTATTTCCGGATGAATTTCTCACGGGTGCATTGGGACGTCGATATCGCCGACGGCGCCTACCGCAAACGCCGCGACCCGGAGAGCGGGCGGCTCCTACCCGAAAACAACTGGGTTTGGTCTCCGACTGGCCTGGTAAATATCCACTATCCAGAACTGTGGGGCTTTGTGTTCTTCGACGGAGGGGCGGGTGGCGAGCCGTCGCCCGCCCCCGAGATTCCGCCCGATGAGCGCA
>JAITJY010000321.1 GCA_031278675.1 Bifidobacteriaceae bacterium | reverse complement strand
CCGACCCCAGCCCCGGCTGCATCGAAGGCGACCGCGTACGTGGTCAACACGTGGGCGCCGGATGATGCGTCGATCAGCATCGGCGTCGGCTGCCCGCCCCCGACCACGCGGCTGTGGCAACCCATCGCGGTGGCGGCGTTGGCGGTACGGCGGCGGCGAGCGGCGGCCAGGAGGACGGCATCGGCCCCCCGAGACTTCAGATACCGGTCGGCCAACGGCCGGACGGCGCCGTGCCGGTCGACTATGCACGGGTAATCCGGCAACAGATCGTAGATGCCGGGCATGGTCACGGCGACGTGGCCGAGCTGGTCAAGGACGCGCCCCACGCCGTTCGCCGTTCGGAACAGGGCACGCAGACGCCCGGCGTGGCTGGTGCGCGCCAACATGGCGACCGCCTTCGATGAGCCGTGAAACGGCGTGCCCAAGGTGACGATCCGGCGAATGCCTTCGGCCACGGTCTTCGAGTCGGGTCCCAGTTCCCCAGCCGCCGCCATGCGCAGCAGGGACCGCACCACCAGCCCGCCCGTCGAATGAGCGACAATCCCGACGCCCCCCGGTTCGCCGTGCCCCGTCTGCTCCCGGAGTCGCAGCTCAGCGGCGCTGCCGGACCATTTCTGCAAGCAATCCGCCACAGTTCGCCCCAACCGCCGTGCGGCCGAGTCGATGTCGAGCCGCCAGTCGTAGGCGAATCCGACCACCGGGGTAGTGGCGTCCAGGGCCGGGTGGCGCCGGAGATTGGCGATCAGGCCGGTGTATGGCATCAGCCCGCGCAGGAACGGCGCCCACACCGGCGCTTGGATCAGTCCTGCCGGTTTGACTCGCTGCACCCGACCGCCGAGTTCCTCGTCCGTGACGCGCAGCCGCTCAATTGTGTCCCTGGCCTGCGGCGTCAACCAGCCGAACAGCCGCCCGGGGGATGGGTTCCAAATCTCCTCGCCGCTGTCCGCGTCCACCAGGACCGAACCCATGATGCCCGGCACAATAATCACGGCATCGTTCGACTTTTGCTGCCCAATGGCCCCATCGCGCCAGCCCGTAGCCATGCCGGTAATGCTATCCCCCACTCCCCCAGCCCGCGCCCCGCACCCCTCCCTCCGCACGATGCCGCGCCCCTCCCGCAAGGCTTGTTGGCCGAGTCCCGGCGTGGAGCGCGCGGTGAGATCGATGCATGTCCGGGAGCCCGGTGGTCACAACTGCGGGTAACGGCCGATTTCGGCCCTTTCCAGCGCTTATGACCACCCGCCCGGACCGGCTCACTGCGCCCACTTTGCGTTTACGCAGGTCAGGCACTTGCCCCGCACACTGCACCCAAGGGATGATTGGTCACAACTGCGGGTAACGGCCGATTTCGGCCCTTTCCAGCGCTTATGACCACCCACCCCGGCCCGCTCGGCGGCGGCTGGGAGCAGACGCACGGCATCGGCGGACGGCGGCGGCTGGGAGGAGGCGCACGGCATCGGCGGACGGCGCAGACGGTTGGCGGAGCGGGATGGCCGTCTCCAGTGGCCCAGGGAGTTAAACCATGGCATGCTCAGTGGGTGAGCAATAACACCACGTCCGGTTCGGCGATCCGCTTGCGCGTCGACCTGGAGGATGCCGAAGTTCCCGTTTGGCGCGTGATCGAGGTCGATGCCGACATCACGCTCGCCGATTTGCACCTCGTCATTCAGTTGGCGATGGGCTGGCTCGACTACCATTTGCACGCCTTCTCGGAGGGCGACCCGCACCAGCACGGGCCGGCATCAGGGCGGCGCTGGGAGACGAAGGATCTTTCGAGCGACCCGGATGAAGATGCCAGCGACGAAGCGGAGACGCTGGTCAACGAGGTTCTCAGCGAACACAGGCGGCGCCTGTTCTATGAGTACGATTTCGGCGATAGCTGGATCCATCGCATTGAATGGATCGGCCAGGCGCCGCGCGAACCAGCCGAGGACCCAGCACAAGAACCAGCACAAGAACCAGGCGAAACGGCGCTGGCCCGCGTGCTGGACGGCGGCGGTCGCTGCCCGCTGGAGGATTCCGGCGGGGTGGACGGCTGGGCAGACCTAGCGCGCTGCATCGCCGGACCTGACTCTCCGGAACGCGACGACATGATGGCCTGGGCCAGCACGGCGATCGGCTCCGATGGCCAGCTCGACGTCACCAGTTTTGACATTGCAGCCGCGAATCGGGCGATGCATACCCTGTCAGTCTTGGTCGGGCGGTTCCAGAGCATTACGGCCTCCCGAGTCAAGGCCACGGTCCTAGATGAACTATTGATGCGGCTACCCATGTTCGCAGCGATCCACTGCGCCCAACGGGCGAACTTGCCCGCAGACTTCCTGGCCAACCCCGCCGCACCGGCTTGGCGGCGCGTCACTCCCGAATTGGCGGCTGCCACGCTGCGCCCATTGAGCTGGCTGCTTGAGCAGATCGGCCCGCGCGGCCTGATGCTCACGCAAGCAGGCTGGCTGCCCCCGAAACTGGTCGCCGAGTCGATCAATGTGCTTGGGATTGACTCCCGGTTCATGATTGGCCGACCGACGGAGTCGAAGATTGTGGCCTTGGCGCGGTTGCGGGCTCTCGCCGAGAAATTGGGCCTGATCCGCAAGAGCCGGGGCCGTCTGTCTATCACTAAGGATGCGGCGGCCGCCATCGCCGACCCGGTCGCCTTTGAGGAGTTGTTGGCGCAGCGTTTGGGCACCCGGAAGTTTGGGCCTGCCGAGCACGATGCCGTCGTCATTGTCGCCATGTTCGCCGCTTTTTTGGGGGAACGGCCAGTTCACGAGTTCTGGAACGATGTGGCTACTGTCCTGACCGCTTTGGGGTGGAACGCAGGTATGTTCGGTGTCTCAGCGGGTGACGCCAGTCGAGTGGCCATGCCCGCCCGCACGGTGTTCGAGTACACCCGCGCACTAAAGGTGGACGATGCCGCCTTCGTCGCCCAGCCAGGCCTGCATGAACTGGCCCGGTCGGTCCTGGCGGCGCCGGTGCCGGCGACCCGCCCGAATTGGTGAGTCCCACCAACCACGGACCCGATCGCCTTTAGGGGGTTGTTGGCCCAGCGTCTGGGCGCCCGACTTGCCCAGCTCCACCACCATCGCCACAGCCTCCGCCTTGAACTGCGCCGAATAGGTCCTCCTGGGCCGAGGCTCAGCTTTCGTATTCATCAAACAAACTCCTTGCTTATCGGTGTCCACGACAAGCTTGACACCTCACCGTTTGCGCCGGTCAGAGGGTCGGCCTCAGCGTTATGTCCGATCCCACTTTCTACCATCACGGCGCCCGGGCACCGGGCTGGGAGGCTAATGCCGCAAATCCGTCAGGCAGCCACCCCGCCGCCCCTGCCGGCCCCGACCGTCCCCGCAGGCCCCGCCGACCTCGACCGTCCCCGCCGGCCTCTACCGTCCTCGGCGCAGCCGACTGCCCCCGCCGGCTCCGACCGTCCCCGTCGGCCTCGGCGCAGCCGATTGTCCCCGCCGTCCTCGAACTTTCACCATTGTTTGTTGTTTGGTTATTGGAGTAGTGGTGGTGGGATGTGGGTGTGGTGTCCGGTTGGGGTTGTGATGGTGGTGATACCGGTGGTGGGGTCGTGGTTGTATTGCCACTGGTGGTGGGTTTTCAA
>JAITJY010000248.1 GCA_031278675.1 Bifidobacteriaceae bacterium | reverse complement strand
GCTGCACCGCGTTGGAGGTGTCCCCGAGGACGCCATATTCGGTTTCCAGGCCCGCGATCAGGGGCGGGCTAGGCAACGGATCAAAGCTCAACTTGTCTCCCACCGTGGGCCAGGGTCCGCATGAACACGATGCGTTCGCCTTTCCGGCCGGCCACCCGCGCCCAATCGTCAGGGTTGGTGGTGCCCGGTAAGTCCTCGTTTTCAGCGAACTCGGCTTTGATTCCGGCCAGCAAATGTGCCGTGGAGATACCGCGCTGACCAGTTTTCAACAATTCTTTGATTGCTGCTTTTTTCGCTCGGTCAACAATGTTGCGGATCATGGCGCCGGACACAAAATCCTTGTAATACAGCGTTTCTTTGTCACCCGAATCATAGGTCACCTGGAGGAATCGGTTGGCGGGTTCGGTTGAATACATTTGTTGCACACAACGGCGAATCATCGCGGTAGCCGCTTCGCCCGGCGCCAGGGGCAAATCATCCGAAAGGTATTTCGAGAAAATGTCCGCCGCGCCCTTCGCGTCGGGCCGCTCAATCTTGACCTTAACATCAAGGCGGCCCGGCCGCAAAATTGCTGGATCAATCATGTCCTCACGGTTGGAGGCGCCTATCACAATGACATTGTCAAGCGATTCGACGCCGTCGATCTCCGCGAGGAGTTGCGGGACCACCGTGGTCTCGACGTCACTGGACACCCCCGTCCCACGGGTCCTAAACAGCGATTCCATTTCGTCGAAGAACACCACCACCACACCCCCGTCGCGCGCCTTTTCGCGGGCACGGGCGAAGATCGCCCGGATCTGGCGCTCGGTTTCACCAACATATTTGTTCAATAACTCTGGGCCTTTGATGTTGTAAAACACGGCTTTGGCGGCATCGTCACCCGCCAAGGAGCGCGCCACCGCTTTGGCGATCAGTGTCTTGCCGCAGCCGGGCGGCCCGTAAAGCAGGACGCCTTGCGGCGGGCGCAGCTGGTGTTCGCGGTACAACTCGGGGTGGCGGAACGGCAATTCGACGGCATCGCGAATCTGGCCGATCTGGGCGGCCAGGCCACCGATGTCGGCGTACGAGACTGCGGAGACGTCATCGGCCTCCAGGTCTTCCGCGTATGAACGGGCCACCACCTCGAAAGCGAAGCCGCTCCGCAAGTCCACCGCGAGTGCGTCGCCGACCCGGAGCGGCACGCCCCGCAGCGAACCGGCCCGGCGCAACACCACTTCTTCTTCGGCGCGGCCGTGGACCATGAGCCGGTCCTCGCTGAGGACCTCGCGGACGGTGGCGACCTCGCCGGTGCGCTCGAATCCGGCCGCGCTGATCAACGCCATTGTCTGGCTGAGGCCTACCGTTTGGCCTGCTCCGAGCGCTGCGCGGTTGACTTCTGGGCCCACCGCGACCCGCAGGCGCCGCCCCTGCTGGATCACGTCCGCTGAGCCGTCACCGTTCCAGGCCAAGAAGTAGGCGTAGGCGCTGGGCGGTTGGGACAAGTCGGCGACCTGGCGGCGCGCCTCGGCCAGTTGGGTGCGGGCGTTGACCAGTGATTGCGTCAGGCGCCGGTTTTTTTCCTCCAACGATGCCGCCCGCGCCACCTGGCGGTCATAGGGCGTCGGTTCCGATTCAGGCACGGAGATAAGCCTAAGCCTCACGCGTCTGATCTGTGCGGTGCACGCGCGCTCGCGGGTCGTGGCCGGCAAGGCCGGGAGCTCGCCAGGGGCCGAGCGCAACCGTGGGCGAAGCCCACCGCTTGGGCACGAGCGGCCGCTGGCCGCTACAACCGTCTGATCAGCGCTAAGAACATCGCGTCGGTACCGTGCCGGTCCGTCCATAGTTGCATCATGCCGTCCGCACCGACCGCGTCCGCAGGGATGAGTGGCACCGTGGCGGCGTTGATCAACTCCGCGCCCACGTCCGCGTCCGCCAACACGTCTTGGACCACGAGCCTGGTCTCTGCCAGATGCGGCGAGCACGTCACGTAGGCCGTGACCCCACCGGGCCTGGTCGCAGCGATCCCGGCGCGCAGCAGGTCGCGTTGCAGCGGCCCGAGCGTCGCCAGGTCGGCGGGGCTGTGCCGCCAGCGCGCTTCAGGGCGGCGGCGCAGCGCGCCCAGGCCGGTGCAGGGCGCGTCGACCAGCACCCTATCGAAGCTCCCCTCAACCTCGCGGCCGTCTTGTTGGGTGACGTGGACGGCATCGTCCAATTGTTTGACTGCTTGGCGTACCAACTCGGCGCGGTGCGGCTGGGGTTCGTTGGCGGTGAGGCGGGCGCCGCGCTCGTGCGCTATCCCGCCCAACAGCGCCGCCTTGCCGCCCGGCCCGGCACACAGGTCGAGCCAGGCACCCTGATCGTCCTCGACGGGGGCATCTGCCAACGCCCACGCGACCAACTGTGAACCCTCGTCTTGGACTGCGGCCTGGCCGTGACGCACCGCCGCCAAATCCCCCGGCGCCCCGCGCGGCATGATGACCGCGCTTCGGGCGAGTTTTCCACGCTTGGCCGGCTTCTTGGCGCGCGCCTCGACCTGGGCGGCGAGCGCTTCCGGCGCGATCAGGCCCGGCCGGGCGGCCAATGTCACCGGCGGCTGGGAATTGGCGCTGGCGAGGACTGCGACCAGATCTTCGGGATCGCGGTCCGCCCCGAGCAAGGCTTGTCTAAGCGTCCGCACCACCCAGGGGGGCAGTGAGTAGCGGATCGACAGGTTCTCGATGGATGCGTCCGCCTTGGGGGCAACCTGTTCCAGGAGGGTCTCATAGGAACCTTCGGTCACGGCGCGCAGGACGGCGTTCGCGAATCCGCCCGGGCCCACACCGATCGCCTCGCGAGCCACTGCGACCGTGGCTGCCACCGCAGCGTGGTCTGGCACCCGCAGCGCTGCGATCTGGTGCATTCCGAGCCGGATCACGTCCCGGACCTCCGGGTCAATGTGCTCGCGGCCGGAGACGTGATCAATCACCGCGTCATACTGGCCCTGCATGCGGATTGTGCCGTACGCCAATTCCGTCGCGAATGCGGCGTCCCGCCCCTGGATGCGGCGTTCCGTCAGCATGGCCGGCAGCGCCAGGTTGGCGTAAGCCCCGGACGCCACGCTTCTGAGCAGGTCGTAAGCTGCCCGACGCGCCGGATCAGACGTCCTTTGCCGTTCCGCCGGCCGCTGGCGCGACCAGGTGCGGTCGTCTCCAGCCCTGCCGTCCCCCTTCATGTTGCCTCCCCGCCGATCCGCTTGGTCACGCCTGCCACGGTCGTTCGCATCCCCCCTGGGTTGCCACTCGCGGGTGCTGCCGGAACGGGTGCCGCCAGGGCGGGTGCCCCGCGGCTTCCACTCCCGGCGCTCACCATCACCGCTGCGCCACTCGCGGCGCTCGCCGCCGCTGCGGCCACTTTCGCCTCGCCAGGGCCAGTCACGGTTGCCACCTCGCCGCTCACCATCACCCGAGCGCCGGTCCGCGTAGTCACGCGCTGGCCGGTCTCCCCGACCGCGCGGCTGCCACTCACGGCGTTCACCACGACCCTCGCCGCCACCACCACGCCACCCACGGCGATCGTCGCCACGACCGGAACCCTCGCCCCGCAGCTGCCACTCGCGGCGTTCACCACGACCCTCGCCACCACCGCCACCACGCCATTCACGACGCTCGCCGCCGCTGCGACCGGCGCCCTCGCCCCGCGGCTTCCACTCCCGGCGCTTCCCGCCGCCACCACCCTGCGGCGCCCAGTCGCGCCGCTGACCACCGCGACCGCCGCTTCGGTCATTCTTCCCCGTCACGATCCAAACCTCTCTCCGCTTTCAATTCGCGCGCCCCGGGCCCACGCGGCGCCGTCCATATACGCCTTGCCCGCCGGGGCGACTTGACCCAAGACAACGGGCCGCCCAGCCGTTCCAACCAGAACGCACTTCTTGCCGGGAAGTAATTCTCCAGCGGCCAGCCCGGGCCTCGGCCCGGGCCCAACTCCCGCCGCATCACCTTCATTCAAGGGCCGCACCGGCCCGAGTTTGATCCGACTGCCGCGCAGCGTGGTCCACGCGCCGGGATCCGGCGTGCAGGCCCTGATCTGCCGGTCTACCGCCCAGTGTGGGGCCGCCCAGGTAACGGCGGCCTCCGCGACGGTGATCTTGCCGGCGTAGGATGTGCCTTCCCCGGATTGGGGTTCGGCCCGCGCGACCCCCGCCGCGATCGCATCCATCGTATCGACCAGCAGCTTTGCGCCATCGCGCGCGAGCACACCGAGCACGTCACCGGCCGTGGCGTGCGGCGGTATGGCATACGTCATCGTGCCAAACACGGGGCCGGCATCAAGTTCCGGAACAATACGGAAGGTGGTGGCGCCGGTGAACTCGTCGCCGTGCCAAATCGAATGCTGCACCGGTGCGGCACCCCGCCAGGCCGGCAGGAGCGAGAAGTGCAGGTTGATCCAGCCCAGCGGCGGGATGTCGAGGGCGCTTTGCGGTAGCAACGCGCCGTAAGCCACGACCGCTGCCGCGTCCGGGCGCCAAGCCCGCAGTTGGTCAAGAAACTCCTGGTCACCGGGCTGCGCCGGCTTCGCTACCGGCAGGTCCAGCTCCTCCGCGACAAGGCTGACCGCCGACGCCTGGAGGTGTCGCCCCCGGCCGGCCCGCCGGTCTGGCCGCGTCACTACGCCCACTAGCTCGTGGGTCGAGTCAGCCAGGGCCCGCAGTGAGGGCACCGCCACAGCGGGCGTCCCCGCGAACACAATGCGCATTGCCAAAACCCTAGTCCAGTTCGCCGTCTACTTTGACCCGCACCACCCCCCCACTCCGCGCGATTGACCGTGCGCGCACCGCAGCCCTAAGCGACGCAAGTCCCGCCCGCGCACCGCTGAGCGGCAACAAGACGATCGTCTTGTCGTCGGCCGGAATGGTGCGCACGTCCGCCGGGAAACTGACCCGGCCGAGCAGATCGGCCACGTCAGCCCGCGCCCCGCTGACCACGACCCCCTTGCACGATGGCGGCAGACCCAGTTCCCGCCTCTCGCCCAGTTCCCGTTCGGCCAGGCCCGCAGGGTCCCAGCGCACCAGCGCCTGGATCGCGGCGCCGCCACCAGAACCAACCAGCATTACCTTGCCTGAGGGTCTGACCAGCGCAGCCGCTTCCGTCCAGACCCGCAGGGCGTTGACCGAAGCGTCCAGGTCGGCTCGCGTGGTCAGCGCCCCGGCGTCTAGCAGCACGCCGGCGGCGTAGCCGCCTTGAGCCGGTGGTTCGGCGCCCGGGGTTGCGACCACCAGTTGCGGGGCCGCCTCCACTGCCTCCAAGACCCCAGGCCGCGCTGCCGACAGTTTCATCTGGACTTCAGGGAAAGCGCGAGCCAATTCGGCTGCGGTTCGGGCCAGCCCGAACACCTCGTGTTCCGCGCTGGGGACTTGGATCAACACGGGCCCGCTAGCCAATCCGTCCCGGATCACCCGGAAGGCTGCGCTCGGCACCCGACTGCGCGCAGTTGGCCCTTCGCGCGCTAAATCCTCGGCACTTGGGGCGCTGACCAGCGGCGTTGCGGCGCGCACGGCGGTCCGGGCCGCCACCACCGAGCCCATCCAGCCGGCCTCGACCAGTGCTTGAGCTTCGACAGTGCGGGTCAGGCCCGCCATCAACAACGCGACCCGCTCCTGCGCCGCCCGGACGGCGAGCACGGTGCGCGCCCCAGCGTAGGGCGCGTGCTGTTCGTCTAGGGCGGACGCGCCGTCCCCCACCAGCACCAACAGCCCGGGCCGGGCGAGCGGGGCGTAGGCTGCGGCCCGCGTTCCGACAAGCACGTCCACCTCGCCCGATGCCGCCCCCCAGTATGCCTCCAGCCGCCCCGCCGGCCCGTCCCCGGCCACGAGCCGCGCCACGGTGCCCAGCGGCGCCAACGCTTCGACGAGCCGTCTGACCTCGCGTTCACTGGGCGCCACCAGGAGTGCTTGCCGACCGGTCGCGAGCACCGCGCGCACAGCGCTGACCAGCCCGTTTATCAAGTCGTCGCCGGGCAGGCAGTTCCATACCGCTCGCGGTGCCCGCCCGCCGCCCGCCGGCCCTCGCACCGCCCAAGCACGCAGTGCCCCCAAGTACAGGTCAAGACTGGACGGCAGGTCCAGCCCAGCACTGGGATCCAGCCCAACACTGGGGTCCAGCCCAGCACTGGGGTCCAGCCCAACACCGGGATCCAGCCCAACACTGGGGCCCAGCCCAACACTGGGGCCCAGCCCAGCACCGGGATCCAGCCCAGCACTGGGGTCTGGCGCAGCACCGGGGTCCAGTCGAGCCGCAGCCAGACGCTTTTCTGTTTCGATGTGCGCGGCCGGCACGGCTAGCCGCAACACGTCCGCGACTACTCCGGCTTGCCGCTCCGCTACCGCTTGGGCAAGTTGCCATAACGCGGGCGTGAGCAAGGGCAACCCGGATGGCACGCGGCTCAGCGGCGCGAGTTTGCCGGGATGGTCTGATTCTGCCCGGCGTTCCACGATGAATCCGGTAACCGAACGCCCCGCGAACTTGACCCGCACCCGCGCGCCGACCCGCGCAGCGGCGTCAAGCTTGGCGGGAACCAGGTAATCGAAAGTTTGGTCCAGATGCGGCACCGACAGGTCCAATGTGGTGACTGCGATTGGGTTGGTTGGGGCTGGCTGCATCTGGGGTTTGCGGCGCGTTGGGCGGGCGGGGCCCAGCCCTGGCAGTGCGCCTTGTTCAATGATCATGTTCCGCCACCCCCGCTGCGGGCAAGACTCCAGGTGTTAGTTGGCTGCCTTGCCCGGCCACATCCTTGACCCGCCCGCAGGCCGCCCCAAGCCCGCCGGCGGGGCCCAAAGATGCGGTTACGGAGCGTTGTGCCATACCCTCGATCCTAGCCGAACGCGCGTCGTATGACAAGTCTGACGACCATATTATATTTTGGGGCATTTGGGGCCAGGCGACCGCCCTTGATCCAGCCTACAACCCGCCCCTGACACTCAAAGACGCTCACACAGCGGCGAGCAGTTCTTCGACCCGGTCGGTGCGCTCCCAGGCAAACCCGGGGCGCCCAAAGTGACCGAAGGTGGCCGTCGGCCGGTAGATGGGACCCAGCAGCCCCAAAGCGTCGACGATGGCGGCCGGCCGCAAGTCAAAGACGGTGCGTACGGCGCGGGTCAAGACGGCATCGGGCAAGGGGGCGGTGCCGAACGTGTCAACCGACACGCTAACCGGCTGCGCGGCACCAATCGCGTACGCCAACTGAATCTCGCAGCGCGAGGCCAACTTGGCAGCCACCACGTTCTTCGCCACCCAGCGCGCCGCGTAGGACGCCGACCGGTCAACCTTGGAGGGGTCCTTGCCGCTGAAGGCTCCGCCCCCGTGGCGGGCCATCCCGCCGTACGTGTCAACGATGATCTTCCGGCCGGTCAAGCCCGTATCAGCGGCCGGACCGCCCACCACGAAGCTGCCAGACGGGTTGACAAGGACGCGGCGCGGGGCTGCCAGGCCACTGGCCGCCAAGACCGGATCAACCACTTGACGCCGGATTTCTTCCGCCAGGGCCGACTCGTCGATGTGCGGTGAATGCTGCGCCGAGACCACCACCGTGTCCAAACCCACCGGCTTACCATCCAGGTATTCGACCGTGACCTGGGTTTTCCCATCCGGCCGGAGGTTAGGCAACGCATCCGTCCGGCGCACCTCCTCCAAGCGGGACGCCAAACGGTGCGCCAGGTGGATCGGTAGGGGCATCAGTTCGGGGGTCTCGTCCACGGCGAACCCGAACATCAGCCCCTGGTCGCCCGCGCCCTGCTCCTCCCACCGTGCCGCCCGGCTCCCCTCCAACCGGCCCGCCCGCGCCCCCGAGCGGACCTCGACCGCCCGGTCCACGCCAGCGGCGATCTCGGGGCTCTGCGCCTCGATCAGCACCGAGACGCCGCAGCTCGCCCCGTCGATCCCCGCCTCCGCGCTGTCATAGCCCGCCTCCAGCAGCACTTGCCGAGCCACGTCCGCCACCTGCACATATGCATCAGTGGTGACTTCCCCGGCGACAACCACCTGCCCGTGCGAGATCAAGCATTCGACCGCCACCCGCGCCCGGGCGTCTTGTTCCAGCAGCCCGTCCAGCACCGCGTCCGAGATTTGGTCGCACAGCTTGTCCGGATGGCCGCCAGTGACCGATTCAGAAGTAAACAGCTTGGTTCCACTCACCCGGAAAGCCTAGCCTCGATCCACCGATCCTCGTCTGGTGCTGCTCGCTACGGCGATCATCGGTGGATCCAGGCTTAGCGGCGGCACGGCACCAGGCAAGTTGGGCTAACAGGCGAAAGGAGCGCCCGGTCCGGACCTACTTCACCACCCCGACCGCGAGCCTGCCCGCCAGGTTGGTCCGGTTCGTCGGCGACTTCGGCTACGCCCCGGAGGCCGTCGGGGTGTTCGATGCGGCGAGTTTCGCCGAGCTGGCGAGGCTCCGGACGCAGTGAAGATCCGGCGGAGGTTCGGTGCGAGACTAGATGCCGAGCGCAGCGTCCAGGACGGCCTCAGCCACCTCTGTTTTGGTGCCGGCGACCCGGCCAATGATCCCGCCACTGCGGTCGAGCAGGACCGCGTCGTTGACATCATCCCCGAACACTGCACCGCCGGCCACGGCGTTGGCCACGGTCAGATCCGCGCCTTTACGGCGAGCCTTGTCCTGGGCGTGCGCCAGCGCGGAACGCTCACCGTCGCCCGTCTCAGCAGCAAAACCCACTATCACCTGGCCCGGCGCACGCCGTTCCACCAGGCGCGCCAAGATGTCCGGGTTGGCGACCAGTTCAAGGCTGAATCCATCCAAGCCCGAGCGCTTGATCTTCGAGAGGGCCGCGCTAGCGGGCCTGAAGTCCGCCACCGCTGCAGCCATCACCACCAGGTCGGCGTCCGGTGCGAGGCGCTCCATCGCGTCGGCCAGTTCCTGGGCGGTGCCGACCGGGACCACCCGAACGCCGTCCGGCGCCGGGACGGCGAGGTTGGCAGCCACCAAGGTGACGTCCGCACCGCGCGCGGCGGCGCCGGCCGCCAAGGCCACGCCCTGTTTGCCCGATGACGTGTTACCCAAAAAGCGCACCGGGTCCAGTGGTTCTCTGGTTCCGCCGGCACTGATCAGGAGGCGGACCCCGACAAGGTCTTGGGGACGCAGTGCTGCGCTCACCGCAGCGGCGATCGCCGCCGGTTCAGCCATGCGGCCCGGTCCGGTGTCGGGGCCGGTCAACCGGCCCGCAGGCGAATCCAGGACAATCACACCCCGGGCGCGCAGCGTAGCCAAATTGGCCTGAGTGGCGGGATGTTCCAGCATTGCGGTGTGCATGGCGGGCGCCACCACCACCGGGGCGCGGCTCGCCAACAAAACGGCGGTGAGCAGGTCATTCGCCATGCCTGCGGCGTAGCGGGCGAGCAGATCGGCCGTCGCTGGTGCCACCACGACCGCGCGGGCGGCGCCCGCCAATGCGATATGGTCCACTCCAGCGGCGCCACCAAACACGTCGGTGGCGACAGGCGCACCACTGAGCGCCTCAAAAGTGGCTGCCCCCACGAATTCCAGTGCGGCCGGTGTGGGAACAACGCGGACGGTGTGGCCGGCCTCCGTCAACAAGCGGATCAGGGCGGGCGCCTTGTAGGCGGCAATGCCACCGGCGACACCCACCAGGATCATGCGGGACTCACTCCCCCGCCGGTCCTATTGTGAGCAGTCCCCGGTTGATTTCCCGCAGGGCAATCGACAGGGCCTTTTCTTGTGGTGTCGAGTCCACCAGCGGTCCGACGTGCTCCAACAGGCCCTCATGGAGCTGCGCCTGGAAAGCGTTGATCTGCCGGGCCCGTTTGGCGGCGTAGATCACCAACGCATACTTGGAGTCGGTGACCTCCAGCAAATCATCGATTGGAGGGTTGGTGATCCCCTCCGGGTGAGCCATGGTTCCTGCCACGCTTAAATCCTTCCCTGCTATACGTTTAACCGCACTAGTCTAACCCCATCACCGTTGCCAGCTCGCTGACGGTTGTCTCCAGGTCGCGGTTGACCAGCACCACATCAAACTCGCCTGCGGCGGCGACCTCCGCGCGCGCTGCCGCCAGGCGGGTGGCCCGCTGGCGTTCCGTCTCGGTGCCGCGTTCCGCCAGCCGACGTTCCAACTCGGCCCAACTTGGCGGCATCAAGAACACCTGGAGTGCTTCCGGCAGGGCGGCGCGCACTTGGCGCGCCCCGGCCAGATCAATCTCCAACAGCGCCGACCTACCCTGCGCTAAAGCGTCTTGGACCGGGGCGCGCGGCGTCCCATACAGGTTGCCCGCATATTCGGCCCACTCCAGCATGTCGCCGCAGCGCACCGCAGCCTCAAACTGGGTGCGCGTCATGAACAAGTAGTTCACGCCATCGGCCTCCCCTGGTCTAGGCGGCCGGGTGGTAGCGGAGACAGACAGGAAAACCGGATACCGCTCAGCGACCAGCGCCGCAACCGTGCCCTTGCCCACCCCCGACGGGCCAGCTAGAACGGTCAGGCCGGGCCGCAAGGCCCGTACCTCAGCCGAAGCGTCCGATGAGCTGCTCTTTTTGGTGCGGGCCGAGCCCCCGGATGCGCCGCGACTCGGAAATGCCGATCTCACCCATGATCGCTCTGGCCTTGACCTTGCCCACGCCCGGCAACGATTCGAGCAGACTGCCTACCTTGATCTTGCCAATTACTTCGTCCTTCTCACCTAATGAAAGGACTTCGCTCAGAGATTTGCGGCCACTTTTGAGCTGAGTCTTTACCTCAGCACGCGCTTGGCGGGCTTCGGCCGCCTTTTTCAGGGCCTCAGCCCGCTGCTCGGGAGTCAATGGAGGAAGAGCCATACTATGTTCCACCTTAAAATGCTGTCTTTGGACTTGGACAGTCACAACTTAGCGCCTGACCTGCGCCGTCGCAACGCGAAACGCGCTAATTTCCAAGAAAAGACACTTGTTGGGCGTTTCTACGCACTGCGGCGACCAGTGCGCCCTTGGGGGGACCAGCCGCCGCCACTGCCCTAGAAGAGGTCGCCAACACCAAGTGACGCACCTTACCGAACAGGTCGGCAAGCTGGGCGGGCCCAGCCCCTTGCGCCCCCACCCCGGGCGCCAAAATAGGGCCGTTGACCTGCGTAATCAGCTCCGCACCGACCGGTGAAAACGACCCGATTGTAGCCCCGATCACCAACCCAACACTGCCCATCGGCGTGGCCCCGGCGTTGGCTGCTGCGGCCGCCTGGATCATCGCATCGCCCACCGCGATCCCCGCTGGGCTGGTGGCTCGCTGGACCGATAAACCTTCGGGGTTCGAGGTGAAGGCCAGTACAAAGACGCCGCGCCCCGTACGCGCCGCAGCGTCCAGTGCCGGGCGCAACGAACCGAAGCCGAGATACGGGCTGAGGGTGACGGCATCGGCCGCAAGTGGTGCCGTCGCGGCCAAATAGGCCTGCGCGTAGCCCTCCATCGTGGAGCCGATGTCGCCCCGTTTGACATCCAAAATGGTGAGCAGGCCCATCTCGCGGGCGCGCGCCAGCAAGCGTTCCAGCACCCCAATCCCGCCGGCGCCGTGCCGCTCGAAGAACGCCGCCTGAGGCTTGATCGCCGCCGCGCCGCCCTCCCAGGCCGCCTCAAGTATCCCCGCAGCGAAGCGTTCCAACCCCGCCGGCGTATCCGGCAAACCCCAGGCCCCGAGGGCCCCCGCCGCCGGGTCAATCCCCACAGCCAGGTGGCTGCGTTCGCGAAACGCCGTCGCGAGGCGCTCGCCGAAAGGCATCATGGGACCGCCCCCTGCAACGGCGCCACCCCGAACGGGCCAACCATCTGCGCCTCGATCGCCTGGACGGCGGCCGCCAGTTGTTGCGTGGTGGTCACGATCGGCCGGTCCATGGCGTTGGAGGCGGCTCGGATCTCGTAGCCGTCAGCCCGCGAGCCCGCGCCCGATGGCGTGTTGACCACAATGTCCACCTGGCCCGCGTTGATCAGGTCAACCACGTTGGGCGGCAAGGGGACGCCGTTCGGCCCGGCGGCCGCTGCGGCCGCCGCGGCCGCCGCAGCCTGCTCCGAAACCTTGGCCACCTCTTGGCACGCGATCCCATTGCGGCGCAACACGGACGCCGTACCCTCGGTCGCGAGGATCTCAAAGCCCATCTCAGCGAGACGCTTGACCGGGAAAATAATCGAACGCTTGTCCCGGTCCGCCACTGAGACAAAGACCCGCCCGGCGGTCGGCAGGCCACCGTAAGAGGCCATCTGCGACTTGGCAAACGCCTTCGGGAAGTCCCGGTCGCGGCCCATCACCTCACCGGTAGAACGCATTTCTGGACCCAAAATGGTGTCCACGGTCTTGCCCAGTGCTGTCCTGAAGCGGGCGAACGGAAGCACCGCCTCCTTGACCGCCATGTAGCCGCCCTCCAGCACCAACGCCGTCTCAGCGGCCGGCAGATAGCCGCTCGCTTTGAGTTCCGCGATGGAACGGCCGGCCATGACCAGGCACGCCGCTTTCGCAAGCGGCACACCGGTCGCTTTCGACACGAACGGCACTGTCCGGGAGGCCCGCGGGTTGGCCTCCAGCACGTAGAGGACATCACTCATCAACGCGAACTGGATGTTGATCAGGCCGCGCACCCCGACGCGGCGGGCAATGGCCGCAGTCGAAGCACGGATGCGTTCAATGTCGCGTCCGGACAAAGTCACCGGAGGCAGCACGCAGGCGCTGTCGCCCGAGTGAATCCCGGCCTCCTCGATGTGTTCCATCACGCCGCCGAGGAACAACTCCTCGCCATCGAACAACGCGTCCACGTCGATCTCGATCGCCTGGTCCAAGAACCGGTCGATCAACACCGGGGCGTCCGCCCGGCCACCCGCAGGTAGCGCCTTCGCCATGTATTCGGCGAGGTGGTCTTCGTCGTAGACAATCTCCATGCCGCGCCCACCTAGCACATAGGAGGGCCGCACCAGCACCGGGTAGCCGATCCGCTCCGCCACGGCCTTCGCCTCCAGAACGCTTAAGGCCGTCCCGAATTGCGGTGCCGGCAGGTGCGCGTCCGCGAGGAGGCGCCCAAACAGGCCGCGGTTCTCCGCCGCGTCGATCGCCTCCGGTGGGGTACCCCACAGCGGCAGCCCGGCCTCACCGAGACGCGCCGCCAAGCTCAAGGGGGTTTGCCCGCCGAGTTGCACGATGACGCCCGCGACCTCACCAGCGGCCCGCTCGGCATCGTACACTTCCATTACGTCTTCGAACGTTAGCGGCTCGAAATAAAGCCGCGACGAAATATCGTAGTCGGTGGAAACGGTCTCCGGGTTGCAGTTGATCATCACCGTTTCGTATTCGTCGCCGAGCACCAGGGCAGCATGTACGCAAGAATAATCGAACTCGATTCCTTGGCCAATTCTATTCGGCCCGGAACCCAAAATGATCACGGCGGGCTTCTCCCGGGGTTTGACCTCGGTTTCTGACTCGTAGGTAGAATAAAGATAAGGCGTTTGGGCGGCGAACTCGCCGGCACAAGTGTCGACCATCTTATAGACCGGGCGCAAACCAAAAGCGTGGCGGATTTCCCGGACGGCTTCCTCGCTGAGCGAGCGGATTTCGCCGATCTGTTCATCCGCCAAGCCGTGGCGCTTAGCCAGCGCCAGGACCGATCCGTTCAATGCGTCAGCTTCACGAACCACCTCCGCCACCTCGTTGACCAGCGCAATCTGGTCAACAAACCACAAATCAATGCCGGTCTTGGCGGCCAAAACCTCCGGCGGGACACCCCAGCGGTTAGCTTGCTGGAGGTCCACCAGCCGGTGTTCGGTGGGGCGGGCAAGCGATTCGACCAACTGGTCCAAGTCACTTTGTTCAAGGCGCGTACCGCGCCAATGAAACCGGGTACCAGCTTTGTCGATTGACCGGAGCGCTTTACCCAGTGATTCGGTGAAAGTCCGGCCAATAGCCATCGCTTCGCCAACCGATTTCATGGTGGTGGTCAACGTGTCATCGGCCGCCGGAAATTTCTCGAACGCGAAGCGGGGAACCTTGGTTACAATATAGTCTATCGACGGCTCGAAACTGGCCGGCGTGGACCCAGTAATATCATTTGGTATTTCATCCAACGTGTAACCGATGGCGAGACGCGCCGCAATCTTCGCGATCGGGAATCCGGTAGCTTTCGAGGCGAGCGCCGAGGACCGCGACACGCGCGGATTCATCTCGATCACAATGACGCGCCCATCTTGCGGGTTGACCGCGAACTGGATGTTGCAGCCGCCCGTGTCAACTCCGACTTGCCGGATAACTGCGATCCCAATGTCCCGCAACCGCTGATATTCGCGATCCGTCAAGGTCAGAGCCGGTGCGACCGTGACCGAATCACCGGTGTGGACCCCCATCGGGTCGACGTTCTCAATGGAACAGACCACCACCACGTTGTCTGCCTTGTCCCGCATGATTTCGAGTTCGAACTCTTTCCAACCGATCACGGATTCTTCTAACAACACCTCCCGGGTTGGGCTGTAGTGCAACCCAGCCCCGGCGATCCGTGCCAGATCCGCTGGACCGTAGGCGATCCCTGAGCCCAATCCGCCCATCGTGAACGACGGACGCACCACCAACGGGTAACCGAGTTCTTCGGCCGCTTGGAAGCAGTCCGCCAGGGAATGAGCAATCCAGCTGCGGGCCACCTCAGCGCCGGAGCGTTCCACCACGGACTTGAATTCGTTGCGGTCCTCACCGGCTGTGATTGAGGCGACCTGAGCGCCGATCAATTCGACACCGTAGCGTTCCAAGATGCCCGCGTCGGCGAGTTCCACAGCAGCGTTGAGGGCCGTCTGGCCCCCCAAGGTGGGCAGCAGCGCATCGGGGCGTTCTTTAGCAATGATCGCTTCGAGCGCATCAAGCTGGATCGGCTCGATGTAGGTCGCGTCCGCGAACTCGGGGTCCGTCATGATGGTGGCCGGGTTCGAGTTGACCAGGATGACCCGCAAGCCTTCCTCTTTGAGGACGCGGCACGCCTGCGTCCCTGAGTAGTCGAACTCGCAGGCCTG
Organism: Bifidobacteriaceae bacterium; assembly: GCA_031278675.1. GTDB lineage: Bacteria > Actinomycetota > Actinomycetes > Actinomycetales > WQXJ01 > JAIRTF01. The sequence continues at coordinate 1,598 of JAITJY010000248.1, read as the reverse complement.
GCCAATCACTATGGGGCCGGACCCGATCACCATGACCGAGGTCAGGTCGGTGCGTCTGGGCATTCGCGTTGCCTCCTTTCCCGCCTCACCGGACGGGTCTTAAAGGATCTCATGGACAAGGCCACCTCAACCCTACATGGCTCGCCCGGCACACCGGCACACGCCGATCAGAATTGGTGCAGGGGCGTGAGATAGGATCGCGGGGTTATGAAGCCCCTTGATCCCCGCCTCATCCGCCAGGCCCGCGCGGCGCGAGCCTATATCATGCTGACCGCCGCTCTGGGGCTGGTCACGTCCCTCGCAGTGGTGATACAAGCCATGTTGGTGGCGGGGCTGGTCGGGCGGATCGCGTCAGGGGACACTGTCAGCCAGGGCGCGCTGACGCGCTCACTGATCTGGATCGGCGTCACAGTGGCGGCGCGGATCGCAGCGGCCTGGACACAAGAGCGGTTCGCGCACCGGGCAGCCATCAACACGATCGCCGAATTGCGCGGCGCGGTGCTCCGCCACGTGGTCGCATTGGGACCCCGCTACGCCGCTCAGCACGGGGCGGCCGGCGCCGCCCAGTTGGTCACTCGCGGACTGGACGCGTTGGACGCGTATTTCGCCCGCTATCTGCCGCAGCTCTTGATGGTGGTCACGGTGACTCCCATCCTGCTGGTGGTGGCCGGTTTCGTGGATTGGCCGGCGGCGCTCATCATGACCCTGACCATCCCGCTGATCCCGGTCTTCATGGTGTTGATCGGCCGGGTTACGGAAACGTTCTCAGCGCAGCGGTTGCGCACCATGACCCGGTTGGGTGACCAGGTGATGGACCTGATCACCGGCTTGCCGACGCTGAAAGCCTTGGGCCGTGAGCAGGGTCCCGCCGCCCGGGTCCGCCAGTTGTCGCAAGCCCACCAAAAGGCCACTTTCGGCACGGTGCGTGTCGCATTCTTGTCAGGCGCAGCGTTGGAATTGATCGCCACATTGTCGGTCGCATTGGTCGCGGTCTCAGTTGGCCTGCGGCTACAGGCCGGGCAAATGGACCTGGTCAGTGGGCTAGCGATCATCATGATCGCCCCAGAAATCTATCTCCCCCTGCGCAATGTGGGCGCTCATTTTCACGCCTCAGCCAACGGCGTGGCCGCATCGAACGCCGCTTTCGACATCCTGGCCATCACGCCTCCCGCCGCCGGGACCAACCCAGCGCCGGACTTGCACCAAACCACCATCGTGTTCGAGGGGGTTTCGGTGCAAGCCCCAGGCCGCGCGTACAGCGCGCCCGCCGACCTCAGCTTCACACTGACGCCCGGTAGCCTGACCGCGTTGACCGGGCCGAACGGCGCCGGCAAGTCGACCGCACTGGCGGTCTTGCTCGGTTTGACACCGCCCACCACCGGCCGCGTCCTGCTCAAGGCAAACGCGCAGGTCACAGACTTGGCGGAGGTGGATTTGGCAAGTTGGTGGGAGCAAATCTCGTGGGCGCCGCAACGTCCCGTACTCCTGCCGGGGACCGCCTTACAAAACCTCTTGGAGATATACGATGCCGTGCCCCAGCTAACCAAAAAGGTCCAGTCAGCAGCCCACGCAGCCGGCTTCGACCAGGTGGTGGAGGG
>JAITJY010000172.1 GCA_031278675.1 Bifidobacteriaceae bacterium | reverse complement strand
GGACTGAGGCTGGGGGCGAACACCGCGCGCGCCAGTTTGGCGCGCGCGGCGGGCTTGGCCGCCGCATCCCCGAGCGCTGTGCGCAAGTCCCGGTTGTTAGCCAGGACGGCGTCCACTTGGAACAATTCGGCCTCTAGCGCGCGCCGGGTAGAGTCCGTTGCGGCCGCGCTCAGCGCTGCCGCGAACGCGAGTTCTTCTAGCGCGTCTGCCAGGTCGCCTTCCTTGGACCAGCGCAAAGTGGCGACCCTGGCCGCCAACGCCACCGCTGCCGGGCGGTGTCCCGCCATGGCGCGCCGCACCAACAGTTCCTTCGGGCCTGCCGCCCGGTTGGGGTTGGTCAGTGCCCGCGGCAACGCCGCATCTGCGTCCAGAGCATCCACCAGCGCAAACAGTTCATCTGCGAGCGGGGCGGCGAGGGCCTGGTCGGCTTTGAGCACCTTGTCCAGGTCGCGCCGTGCCTCGGCCAGCGAGGCGGCGCTGCCGCCACCCGCAGGCTTGGCGCCGGCGGCAGGCTTGGACGGCATCATGCACTCTTCCCTGATGGCGCCCGCTCATCCAACTCCGCCAAGAACCGGTCCACCACGCGGCCGGCCAAGGCAGTGTCTTTCAGAGCTTCACCGACTATCCTCTCGGCGAGCTCGGTGGCGAGGCTGCCGACATCGGCCCTCAAGGACACTTCGGCGGCCTTGCGCTCCGATTCGATCTGGCGCTGGGCGGCTTCGGCGGTGCGCCGCGCGTCATCGGCCGCTTTGGCTTTCGCTGCCGCGACTATGGCCTGCGCTTCCGTCTTGGCCTCCTCGCGAAGCCGGGCCGCCTCAATCCGGGCGGCTTCCTTCTCCGCGTCCAAACCCTGGCGCACGCGGGCAATCTCGCTTTCGGCATCGCGGGCGCGCGCGATCCCACCCTCAATCACCTCGGCGCGTTCGTCAAGCACCTGGAAGTAGCGCGGCACCGCATACTTGACCACCACTATCGCGATCAAGCCGACGGCGACCAGCGCGATAATGACCTCGCTCCACGGCGGGATGAATAAATTGAACCCTTTCGGGGCGCCCTCGGCGAGCCACATGGTCACGTGAACAAGAAGCCAGCCACCAGGCCCAGCAGACCCAGGGCTTCGATCAAAGCGGCGCCGATAAACATGGTGGAGGTCAGCGCGCCCCGCAGCTCCGGCTGACGGGCGATCGACTCTTGGGTCTTGCCCAGCATGATGCCGAGGCCAATCCCAGGGCCGAGCGCTGCCAGGCCGTAGCCGATGGCGTTCAAGTTCCCGCTGATTTCGGCGAGGAGGTTCACAGTTGGTTCCTTTCGGTTGGGTGGACTGGGACCGGCCCTTGGCGCGGTCCTTTCACATCAGTGCTCTTCCTTGGCGAGCGCAATGTAGACGGAGGTCAGGAGGGCGAAGATAAAGGCCTGCAAGCCGGCAATAAACACCTCAAACAGGATGAAAGCGACAGAGACTGCACCGGTCACAAGGCCCAGGCCCTTGAGCAGACCCGAACCTTCGACCAGCAAATATGAGGTCATGACGAAGAACGCCGTGAGTAAGAAATGGCCGGCGATCATGTTAGCCATCAACCGGACCGTGAGCGTGAATGGCCGCAGAATGAAGGTGGACAAGAACTCGATCGGCGTGAGCACCACGTACATGATCTTGGGGGCACCCTGCGGGAACAGACTCGACGCCAAGTAGTGGCGCAGCCCGTGGGACTTGATGCCCTGGGCCACGAAGGCTATCCACGCACTGATCGCCAAGATCAGTGGCACTGCGACCAGCGCATTCGATGAGATATTAAGGAACGGCACCACGCCCGTGATGTTGAGCGCCAGCACCGAGAAGAAAATGGTGGCAATGTACGGCAGATAGCGGCGGGCCATCTCCGGTGACATGGCCGCTTCGCAAATCTGTTTATGCACAAAGCCCATGGCCAACTCGAACGTCGATTGGCCACGGGTCGGTACCAGGTTGGTGCGCCGCGCCCCCAAGTAGAGCAGTATGACTGCGGCAACAGCCGCGATCATGCGGACCAGATCCAGCCGGTTGAATTCGAACCAGTCCCCGATGGTCCAAAATGGGGCAGGGAAAAGCTCATCAATGGTGGGCATGTGCATCCCGGAGTCGCCTCCATCGCTAGTCGCGAAGTAGGCGCCGGGTCCGTTCCCAGTGGAGGACAAGTCCATGACTCCTAGGAGATTCGCCTGGTCCGCGCATGCGATGAGCGAGCCAGGCCTGCCTGAGCAGTAGTTCGGTCAGGGGGTCGGCACAAACCTATCACACCTGGGACCTTGGGCTTTGGGGCCCACTTTAGCGCCCGCCCCCAGCCCCTTCGCCAGGGGGGATGCGGGCGGACCAAACCACCCGTCCCTCTAGGACTAAAGACCCAATGATCCCCGCCAGGATGGTCACGCCGAAGACCGGCCGGTTGATGAACTCAGCCGAATTCATCGCCAAAAGCACGCCGAACAGGACAATCAGCTTGGCGAACCAAGTGATCAACAAGTTGCGTGCCTGAGCTGCCGCCGTCTTGCTGAAGTGCATCACCAAGCCCGATGACGTGAAAAAGGCACCGGTTATGGCGGCGGCGATCAGCGCGCCAATCAGGCCCGGCCCACCGGCCAGCCAATAGCCCACTGCTCCGCCAACCACTGCCAATGCTGCCGCCAGCAGGCCGAGGCCCCGCGTTATCCGCCGGTAATCCACCCCTTCGGGGCGAGGTTGACCGGTTCGTTGTTCAGCCATGGTTCTCCTCGGTGCTGGCCGGGGCGCCAGTCGGGCTGGCGGCCTCGGTAGTGGCGGCGGTATCGGCGTTGGTATCGCCTTCGGTATCGGGTTCGGTTTTGGTATCAGGCGCAGTATCGGTTTCGGTGGCGGTCTGGTTGCTGCGGTCGATGCCGTCACCGGGCTTGGGCGGGGCGGGTGCCGGGGCGGCGGCGTGGCGGCCCCTCTTGGCACGCCATCGTCGGATCAGCCTGATGGGGCCGATGGTCAGGCAAAACGCCACCACCGAGCCGACCGCCACGAAGGCTCCCATCTGACCCACAGTAAAGACGGCCAGACCGGCTCCGCCGAAGGCAAAGACCGCCGTCCACACGTACATGATCGCAACAGCACGCCGTTGGCCGTGGCCTAGGCGCAACAGCCGGTGATGCAAATGCATTCTGTCAGCGCGGAATGGCGAATGCCCAGCGCGCATCCGGCGCGTGACCGCCAGCAACATGTCCAACAGCGGCAACGCCAGCACCGCGAAAGGCAAGACAATCGGCAGCACCGCGCCGATCGCTTGGCTCCGGGTCAGATTCGAGGCCACCGGGTCCGTTTGCCCCGTCACCGCGATCGTAGCCGCCGCGAACAACAAGCCGAGCAGCATAGAACCGGAATCGCCCATAAAGATCCGGGCCGGATTCAAGTTATAGGGCAGAAAACCGATACAAGCGCCGACGGTGATCGCCAAAATCAGCGCAGCCAGCGTCGCATAGGTGGACGCCCCGGACTGCCGCGACAGTAGATACGAATACGCGAAAAACGCCGTGCAGC
>JAITJY010000126.1 GCA_031278675.1 Bifidobacteriaceae bacterium | reverse complement strand
GGGACCGAGAAGCTTTCGCTGCTGGAAAAGGTGGCGTACGGTACGGGTGACTTCGCATCCCAGCTCATCTGGTCATTTACCGGTAGCTACTTAAGCGTGTTCTACACCGACATAGTCGGTTTGACCCCTGGGGTAGTGGCCGCCATCTTGCTGGGGGCCCGGATCTGGGACGGTATAAACGATCCGATGTTCGGCGCGATAGCCGAGCGAACAAAGAGTCGTTGGGGCAGGTTCCGTCCTTATATGATCTACGGCACCCCACTATTGGCCCTCCTCAACGTGATTTGCTTTACCAATCCTGGGTTCAACGGCAATATGAACATGCGTATCATCTATGCCGCTGTGACCTATGTGTTCTTAGGCATGATCTACACGGTTGTCAATCTCAGTTACGGCGCGCTCAGCGCGGTTATGACCTATGACCCAAGCGACCGGACCCAGATAAATGCGTTCCGCATGGGCTTCACCCAGGTCGGCGCCGTTGTGCTGAACCTGGTCTCAATGCCGTTGATCCTGTTCTTCTCCGGAGCCGGCGACGGACAAACCACCAACGGCATGGGCTACACCCTGACCTGCATTGCCATGGGTATTGTGGCAATCCCGATGTTCTATTTCACGGCCCTCGTGTGCAAGGAACGGGTCAAGCCAGTAGCCGCCAACAAGAAGACACCGCTTTCGCAGACCATCAAGACGGTTGTGACCAACAAGCCGCTCATGGTGCTGTTTGGCATTGCTTTCTTTGGGCTTTTCATGATGTTCGGCCGCCTCGGGGTGGCGCTGTACTACTACATGTACGCCATGCAGCGGTTCGATCTCATCGCGCTCCTGATGATGCTGCCATCGTTGGTTGCGGCCGTAGCCATCTTCGCGATGGCGAAGTTCATCGACAAAATCGGCAAGAAGCGCTCCTTCATCATCGGTACCGCCATTAGCGCCGGAGCCTTGGTCGCGATCTACTTCACGCCCTTCGACAATGTCGGTTTGATCATTACGTTCACAGCTATCTATGGCCTTGGCATGTTCACTTCGCCGATTCTACTGGCGCTGGTGCCCGATGTGATTGACTATGCCGAGGATAGGACGGGCGTCAGGGCCGACGGCACGTCTTATGCGGCAATCTCGCTGTCCACCAAGTTTGCCTCAGCCTTCGGCGGGGCCTTCGGCCTGATCATTATGGGGGCCTTCGGCTATGTGGCCAACGCCGAGCAGACGGCCCAATCCTTGACCGGCATCAATATTGCGACTAACTTGATGCCGGCCGCCGCTGCCGTCATCGCGATTGTGCTGATGCTGGCGTATCCGTTGAATCCGGCAAAGAACGCTGAGGTTCGCGCACGGCTTGAGGCAGCGGCGGCCGCCGCCAATTCAGCCGGTGAAAGCGAAGGCGTAGCTGACTAGGGGGTTTTCCATCATGAGCGACCGACTGGTCACCTTGTTTACTGGCCAATGGGCGGATTTACCGTTTGAGGAAGTGTGCCGCCTCGCATCCGGCTGGGGCTACGATGGCTTGGAGCTAGCGGCTTCGGGAGATCACCTCGATGTCTATGCCGCGACCGAAGATGACGCCTACTTGGCGGCTAAGAAGGCCACGTTGGATAAGTACGGTCTGGCCGTATATGCCGTGTCGAATCACCTGACCGGGCAGTGCGTTTGCGATGATCCGATTGATTTTCGGCATCGTGGAATAGTGTCTGACCGGGTGTGGGGTGATGGCACACCAGAAGGTGTCCGGCAACGGGCCGCCGCCGAGTTGAAGGTAACGGCGCAGGCGGCGGCCCGCTTGGGCGCGCGGGTGGTAACGGGGTTCACCGGCTCCTCCATCTGGCCTTATGTGGCCATGTTCCCGCCTGTTTCCCAAAAAGTCATTGATGCGGGCTATGAGGATTTCGCGGCGCGGTGGAATCCGATCCTCGACGTCTTCGAGTCAGAAGGGGTCAAGTTCGCTTTAGAAGTGCATCCATCAGAGATTGCCTACGACTATTGGACAACCAAGTTGGCGCTGGATGCGATAGACCACCGTGAGGTGTTCGGGCTGAATTTCGACCCGTCCCACATGAACTGGCAGCAATTGGATGCAGCCGGTTTCTTGGTAGATTTCGCGGACCGGATCTATCACGTCCACTGCAAGGACTCGAAACGACGGTTCAACGGGCGCAACGGGCCACTTGGGTCCCATCTGGCTTGGGGAGATCCCCGGCGCGGTTGGGATTTCGTGTCAGCCGGGCGGGGCGATGTGGATTGGGAGGCAATTTTCCGCACCATCAACCGGATCGGATATTCCGGCCCGATCAGCGTGGAGTGGGAAGACGCCGGAATGGACCGGCTAACCGGTGCGCCCCAGGCGCTCAAGATGGTCCGGGAAAACCTGTTCACGCCGCCCGATGCCGCGTTCGACGCCGCGTTCTCTAACCATTAGGAGCGACCGGTGAGCGATCACGCGCTGGCTATTGGCGTCGACATCGGCGGCACCAAAATCGCAGCGGGAGCCGTCGATGCAGCAGGCCGGGTGTTGGCACGCACCACCCGGCCCACCGATCCCAATGACCCAAACCAGATCGAGGCGGCGGCGGCGGAAGCAATCAATGACCTGGCTTTGCGCTACCCAGAAGTGCAAAGCGTCGGCGTGGCGGCGGCCGGATTCGTCTCACCGGATCGCACCACCATGCTGTTCGCCCCAAACATCGCCTGGCGGAACCAACCCGTGGGAGACAAACTGGCCGCTCGGACCGGCCTGGTGGTCGTCATCGAGAATGATGCCAACGCTGCAGCTTGGGCTGAAAACCGGTTCGGGAACGGCCGTGCGGCGCGCAACATGGTGATGCTCACTTTGGGCACCGGGCTGGGCGGTAGCGTCATCGCCGACGGCGAACTGATCCGGGGCGCCTTCGGCGCAGCCGCAGAACTGGGCCACATCAAGGTTGTGCCAGGTGGGCATTTCTGTGGCTGCGGCCAGGAAGGTTGTCTGGAAGCCTACGCGTCAGGCACCGCTCTGGCCAGATACGCCCAGCAACTCGCCGTCGCGAATCCCACCGGAGCGGAGGCGATGCTCGCGGCTGCCGGTGGTGAGCCGTTGGACGGATCCCATGTGACAGCCGCTGCCCGGCAGGGCGACCCGACGGCAATCAAAGTGTTGGAACGATTCGGCACCTATCTGGGTTTGGGCATGGCGGTAATGGCGGCTGTCGTGGACCCGGGAGTGTTCGTCATAGGCGGCGGAATAACCGAAGCGGCCGGCGACCTCATTGTCCCCGCTGCCGCTGAGGCGTTCTTAAACAAACTCTCGGGGCGCGGGTTCCGCGGGGAAGCCGAGATCCGCACTGCGGCATTAGGCAACGAAGCGGGGCTGATCGGTGCCGCTGACCTGGCCCGCCATACCTGAGGAGCCATATATAGCTTGCCATACTTAGCCTGCCATACTTGACCCGCCGTGGCCGGTCCAACACACCAATTGGACCTGGACCCGGCCCGAACAACAGCGAGAGGAATACGTACGAGATGAGTCAAATAAAGAGGTCCGTCAGCCTTTACAGCCTGCAAGATTCATATGCCCGAGGAAAACTCGACTTGAAGGGCGCTCTAGAGTTCGTCAAGGCATGCGGCGCCGAAGGCGTGGAGCTACTCAGCGACCAGATGATCAAGGGCTCGCCTTTCCCAAGCGATGAAACTGTCGCCGCCTGGCACACAGCCTTGGAGGCCAGCGGCTTGGAACCGGTCTGCAATGACATCTTTGTCAATTCCACCATTTACCGTAACCGGGTGCTACGCATACCAGAGCAGGTGGATTTGCTCAAGCGGGAACTTGACGTGTCCAAACGTTTGGGCTTTAAGCTGGTCAGGTTGGTCTCCGACACCAGCGTTGCGGTGACGCAGGCCGCGTTGCCCTAC
>JAITJY010000094.1 GCA_031278675.1 Bifidobacteriaceae bacterium | reverse complement strand
TGCCATGCTCTGTAAACTCCTCCGGTTGGCGGCGCCGCCTTCCCGCGGCGCCCAGGCCCAGCCCCGGCCACAGAAGCAGACACCGCCCCGCTTCGAAAACGCTTCGGGGTCGGAACGCGCCCGGCCAAAACCAGCCCGATGTCTTTGATCGTCTGACTCCTCCAACGCGACAAGCCCCCGAGATATTCCCACCAGCCCCAAAAACCCAAGAAAACTTTTCCCCAACACCCCCCGCCCCCCAAACCGGCGGGGCGGGAACTGGCGGGGACGGCATCGGGCAACTGCTTTTAGGATAGAAGGGGGTGTTTTTCGCTGCCTGGAAATCTGGGCGGATTTCAGCTATGGGCGGTTTGGAGCCCTCCGAAAAATCTCTTAGTGTCGAAGTATTCCGGTTGCGGCAGCCGCTGTGACCAGGCCAAGCAATCTTCAACGGAGAGGCGACCACCCATGACCATTCGGCCCGGAGACCAGACCCAGACCGCCGCAGAACTCGATCGCTCATGGCAAACCGACCCCCGGTGGGCCAATGTCAAGCGAACCTACACGGCCGAGGACGTGGTGGCGCTGCGGGGGTCGTTCCAGGAAGATCGGACGCTGGCCAAGCGCGGCGCGGAGAAACTGTGGGAGCTCATCCACAGCGAGGACTACGTCAACGCGCTCGGCGCCATCACCGGCAACCAAGCCGTCCAACAGGTCAAAGCCGGCCTGAAGGCCATCTACCTGTCCGGCTGGCAAGTCGCGGCGGACGGTAACCTCGCCTTCCAGACCTACCCTGACCAGTCACTTTACCCGGCCAACTCGGTGCCGGCGGTGGTGCGGCGGATCAACAACGCCCTCCAACGGGCCGACCAAGTCGAATTCGTGGAGCAAGGCCGGGCCGTGCGCGACTGGTTCGCCCCCATCGTGGCGGACGCCGAGGCCGGCTTTGGCGGCGAACTCAACGCCTACGAGCTGATGAAAGCCATGATCGAGGCGGGCGCGGCCGGCGTCCACTGGGAGGACCAACTGGCCTCCGCCAAGAAATGCGGCCACATGGGCGGCAAGGTCCTGATCCCAACCGGCCAGCACATCCGCACTCTCAGCGCGGCCCGCTTGGCAGCCGACGTGGCCGGCGTGCCCACCCTGGTGGTAGCCCGCACCGACTCGCTCGGGGCCGACCTCATCACCTCCGACGTGGACGAGCGCGACCGGCCCTTCCTCACCGGCGAGCGCACCAGCGAGGGCTTCTACCGCACCAAGCCCGGCCTGGACGTGATCATCGCGCGCGGCCAGGCCTACGCCCCCTACGCCGACCTGATCTGGGTGGAGACCGCCACGCCGGATCTGGAGTTGGCGCGGCAATTCGCTGAGGCCATGAAGAAAGACTTCCCCGAGCAACTGCTGGCCTACAACTGCTCGCCGTCCTTCAACTGGCGCGCCAACCTAGACGACGCCACCATCGCCAAATTCCAAAAGGAACTGGGCGCGATGGGCTACAAATTCCAGTTCATCACGCTGGCCGGCTTCCACGCCATCAACTACACCATGTTCGACCTGGCGGATGGCTACCGCGACCGCGGCATGACCGCCTACGTGGAGCTCCAGACCAAGGAGTTCGAGGCCGAAGCCAGGGGCTACACCGCGACGCGCCACCAGCGCGAGGTGGGCACAGGGTACTTCGACCGCATCGCCACGACCCTGAACCCTGACGCGGCCACCACCGCGCTGTCCGGATCCACCGAGGCGGCCCAGTTCTGAGACTGGGCGCCCGGGCGGCCCCGGCCCGGCCGCAGGCGAGGCCGGGCCGGGCCGCCGCCGCACGTTGACCAAATAGAGGAGGCAACCTCAAACATGACCACCGAACTGACCACCGCGTCGCGCGGGCGCATTGAAATCAAAGGCGCCCTCGGGGAGCGTTACGAGGAGATCCTGAGCCCGGAGGCGATGGCCTTCCTGACCGTGCTGCATGAGAACTTCGCCTACCGGCGGCTCGAACTGCTGGAACGGCGCCAAGCTTTCCAGGACGCCATCGACGGCGGCTCGATGCCGCGCTTCCTGGCCGAGACCGAGGCGATCAGGTCCGACAAGACCTGGCAGGTGGCGCCGATCGCGCCGGGCCTGGAAGACCGCCGGGTCGAGATCACCGGCCCGACCGACCCTAAGATGACCGTCAACGCGCTCAACTCCGACGCCAAAGTCTGGCTGGCCGATTTCGAGGACGCCCTCAGCCCGACTTGGCGCAACGTCATCGAGGGACAGCTCTCGCTCAAGGACGCCATCCGCGGCGAACTGCGCCACGTCAGCCCAGAAGGCAAGGAATACCTGGTCAAGTCCCCTGATATCAAAGACCTGCCGACCATCGTGGCCCGGCCCAGGGGCTGGCACCTGTTAGAGAAGCACCTGCGCTACTTCGCGCCATCGGGCTACTCGCAATCCGTGCCGGGCGCGCTGGTGGACTTTGGGCTGTACTTCTTCCACAACGCCGCCGAGCTCATCGCCCGCGGCCGGGGGCCGTACTTCTATCTCCCCAAGCTGCAATCCCACAAGGAGGCGCGGCTGTGGAACGACATCTTTGTCTTCGCGCAGGACCTGCTCGGCATCGCCCGCGGCGCCATCCGGGCGACCGTCCTGATCGAGACCCTGCCGGCCGCCTTCGAGATGGACGAGATCCTCTATGAGCTGCGCGCCCACTCGGCCGGGCTGAACGCCGGACGCTGGGACTACCAGTTCTCCATCATCAAGACGCTGCGCAACAAAGGCGTCCA
>JAITJY010000085.1 GCA_031278675.1 Bifidobacteriaceae bacterium | reverse complement strand
GCCGGCTCGGGCGTGCGAGGCGGAATCTTCGGTGCCGCGGTAGGCCTCGACTTCGGTGATCATCTGCGCGAGGACGGTGCCGTCCGGCAGGCGCCGGCACAGCAATTTGCCGAGCAAGTCGGGTGCCACCTCGAGCACGTCGCGCGTGTAGAAGGCCAGCGGGAGGGGGCTGAAGTGAATCGGTTTCTCCTTCCCGAGGGTGCTGCGTTGGTCTCTAGCGTAGAGGGGCTCGGGCGGGGTGGTGTGGTGCGGTGGCGGTGCTGCTGCGGTCGCGGGGGGCCGGGGGCGGTGCTGGTGCGTGTGCGGTGCTGGCGCGGTGGGTATGATGGGTGGCCTTTGGTCGGGTAAACTCGGCTGGCGGCCCGTCAGGGCTACGGGGTGTGGCGCAGCTTGGTAGCGCGCTTCGTTCGGGACGAAGAGGTCGTGGGTTCAAATCCCGCCACCCCGACACTGTAGGGCTCTGACCAGCGGAAACGCTGGGTCGTTGGTTGCTGTCCTGCTCCGGATGGGCCTTTTGGGCACATTTTGGGCACATGCCATTGGGCAGTGGCGGCAATCCCGGGTCAGGCACTTCCAGGTTTTGAGCATGGCGTTGGATCTTTCGCATGGCGCGCGCGGGTCGCAGATCAACTGGTTGCGGCAGCGGGTGTCGGTGTCGAGGTCCCGGGAGTGGCCCCGGACGGGGGTGTGGATGCCGCGTCCGGCGCCGATGTAGCCCTTGTCGGCGAGGACGGGCAGGCCGCGGGCGGCGCGCGGGTAGAGCGCCGGCAGGACGTGTTCGCGGGCGGCGGCCAGGTCGTGGGTGGAGCCGGGGGACCCTGGGGAGGCCCACAGCGGGTAGCCGCAGGAGTCCATCAGCACTTGGACGTTCGCGCCGTGGCGTTTGTGTTTCCCGGAGTACCACAGGTCGTGCCCGGTTTCGGGGTTCTTCGCGCGGCACCGGTTGGAGGGGACCAGGGTCCCGTCGATCATCAAGAACGGCTCCCCGGAGGCTTCGGCCAGGCCGAGCGCGTCCCCCAGGTCTGTGCCGTGGGCCGCGACCACGTCTACGGCCTCGTGGATGTAGCGGTAGGCGGTGGCCTGGGAGACGCCCGCGTCGCGGGCTATCACGTCTACCCTGGTGGCGTCCCTGGCCCAGCGCAGGAACATGATCGCTTGGGTGAGGGGGCTGGCGGCCCGCTGCCAGGGCCGGATGTCGTGGGCGAGCCGGTGTTCGGCCAGCCACCCGGCGACGGCGTGGGCGAAGTGGTCGGGGACGTCGAGTGTGGCACGATAGGTGATCAACGCGGGGCTCCTGGGGAAGTCGGAGTTGTTTTGCGAAAACAAGGCTCTCGCCAAGAGCCCCGCGCCTCCCCGCGACACGCCAACAAACCACCAGGTCACACCCCTACAGCGACACCAACCCCAAACCCTGGTGAGAAAACCTCACTGGCTCAACCCCAACGGAACCATGGCTCCCAGCGACCGCAGTATTCACCTGCACGGTTTCTCGGCCGCAGGGTCAAGTGAGGGTCCTTCTTGCAGCCCCGCCGATGAGAAGCGCACTGCCGGATGGACCGAGAGTGCGCATATGCGGACACACCTGTCACAGCCCCAAGCCAAGGGAGGCGGTGCCGCCGAACGTCGGCCGCCCGCCCGTCATCGACGGTCGGGCGGCGAGGCCGGTGGGCGCCGCGCCGCCCTGATCCTGCGCTCGACTAGGATCAGCGCGATCACCGAGACGGCCGTCAGCAAGGCGGTGATTGTCAAGCTGACGACTTGAGTCGTCGTCCAGTATCCCTCGGTGGCGTTGTACTCATCCAGGTGCGCCGAAATGTCCCGACTGAAGACCTGGAAGGCTGCGGCGGCCGCCAGGAACCCGCCGACGTAGACAGCTCGCAGCCAGCGCAGGCCCGCCCGCCCGCCGTTCACCGCCATGGCGTGCTCATCCTCACCAGTTGCAGAGCTTCTTCGTCCAGGTTGCCACGTTCCAGGTCGAAGACCGCCAACTCTCGTAGTCCCAAGTGTCTTTGTATCCGAGCGTCCAACCATACAAAGCATGGCATTGGTGCTGCTGCAACATCACCGTCGTATTGGCCGAGGGCTGCTTACTGACGACCTCTGCCCAGCCGGTGCCGACCATCACTCCGAGCCCAGACGGGAGCACGACCCAGGTCCTCTCGATCAGTTGCCCCCACGCCGACAACTTGGCGCTGATGACGAACTTACCGGAGCCCTTGTTCGTCTTGGTCACCTTTGAGAACAGGTCAACGAACAGATAGGGGTCGGCCACCACCGGATACGCGACGTCTTGGCTGGTGTGATCGACGATTTGCACGATTGCGTCATCCTCGATCTCGAAGCGGGTCGGCACCGGCTGGCCGTCGGCGTCCTGAGCCCAGGGAGCCAACAGCCCGAACACCAATTCCCCCGTGGCCGAGACAGCGATCACGGAGCCATCGTCCAGGACCGATATGTTCGTCGCCCCATTGGTCTCGAAGCCGTAGTCGTAGGATGTCGGGGCACCGGAGTCCTCAATGACGGTGGCGATCTGCACCGAGCCGTCCTCCTTCACGGCCGGGACGGTGGTCGAGCCGTTCCCGTTGTCGTAAGCGACAATTCCAGTGTCCACGACATCCGCGTGTTCTGCCGTGGATGAGAATGGCAGGTCGACAGCCACGCCCAGGCCGTCGGCGCCCTCGACCGTGAGGGCGTCAGCGGGATCCACAGGTACGGTGATTTCGACTCCGTTCAACTCTGCTTCCACGGCCGTGGAGCCAGTTGAGTCAGTCGGGATGTCTGCGACGTCGTCGAGCACGGCGATCACGTTGAACTCCTGGTCCGGCACGACCTGGTCCAGGGCTTCGGCGATTCCCACCCCTTCGGGTTCGGGTGTCCCCGCGTAAGCGGGCGTTGCGGCCATCAGTATCGCGGCGCTCAAGGCGGTTGCCAAGATGGCTTTGGACGGTCGTCGGTATGGGTTGGTCATGGTGCCGTTCCTTTCGTTCGGTAGAGCGCTCCAGCGCGTCCTCGCACGCCGTAGGGCGCTGACGCGGCCACGATAAACCCAGAAAATGCCCGGGGGGGGGGCTTAAGTCCTGAATGCGGCCCGGCGGTTGCGCGCACGGACTGTGCGCTAGTTTCCGCGTGTCGCCAGGCGCGGCACCCGTGCCGACCGGGCGGCGGACCTGACCAAATGGTGTTTGAGGGTTCTCGTTCGTGGCGGCCCGACGGGCTCCGTGGCCGGGTCACATGGCGAGATTGCGTCCGCGTGCTGGCGCGTCGGCGGCTTGCTGTGCTCGCTGAGCGGCCTGTCGCGTCAGGTTGGTGGTTTGGCGTGTCCTGGCGGCGTGGGCGCGGGCTTGTGGTTCGGCGGGGACGCGGGAGAACCTGTCGGCGCCGGCGACGCCCCAGCGTTCCCGGTAGGCGGCGACCGCCTGGGCGGCGTCGTCCCACAGCTTGCTGGCATGGTGGTCTGCTGGGCGTGGCCCGAGCGCGGTCAGCCACGGTTCCCGGTTCGCTGCGGCGCGCCGGGCGAGGGTCTGCGCCCGCTGGGCGATCCGGGCCTCCAAGCCGGCCAGCGCTTGGCGCGTGCCGGGGCGCATCGGCCCGTGGGCGGCGGGTACGACTCCGGCCACCCATCGGGCGGCCCTGGGACTGCCGAGGGGGCGCCTGCCGGGGCGTGCGAATAGGTCGTTGGCGGCGGCGATGCGGGGCAGGTGGTCCTCCGGGGCGAGCCCGGACTGGTCGAGGCGCCGCAGCTGGGCGGCCAGGGCGGGGAACGCGTCGGAGCGCAGCGCCCGGTCGGTCTGGTCTGGTGTGAGCCCGCACCGTGGGAGCAGGCTCGCCCACCGTTCGTGTTCGCCGGCGGCCCAGATGGTCTGGTGGATGGCGGCGAGGTGGTCGATCCTCTCGGGCCTCTCGCGCTCGTCCAGTGCGGCTTGGTGGGCGGAGGTGTCGGCGCCGGTGTTGCGCAGCACGCCCTCCAACACCTGTCGGGCGGTCGGCGGCTCGCCGTCCGCTGGCCCGGTGTGGGCGTCGTCTGGCTGGTCGGTCGCGACCCAGGCGTGGTTGTGGTTCCCGCCTCTGGTGATGGCGACGTACAGGTTCTCCCTCCTGGTGGAGGCGGTGACCACGGTGTGGGCGGTGGTGACGCCCTGCGCCCGGTGAGCGGTCACGGCGTATGCGGCGACCGCCTACGGGGCGCAAGGCGCCACCACCGCCCAATCCCACACCGTCCTGACTGAGGCCGCGACCGGGGCGGGGTTGTATGTGGGGATGACCCGGGGACGGCGCGCCAACCTGCTGCACATCGTCGCCGCGGACTGGGCCGACGCCAAACAGCAGTACATCGACGCGGCCGGCCGGGACCGCGCCGACCGGGGTTTGGCGGACGCCGCCCGCCAGGCCGCCGAGGGGGTGTCAAATAGTTTGTGTGTTGGAGTTTTCAAGGAATGAGGTATCAAGATGACTGTGACGATGAGTGATGATAAGCGCACTGCTCCGGCTAGGGCTGAGGTGGAGGCGATGATCG
>JAITJY010000077.1 GCA_031278675.1 Bifidobacteriaceae bacterium | reverse complement strand
TATTGTATATCAGGCCCCGGGGAGCGGCGGGGGGCCCGGCCGGTCACCGGCAGGCGGGAGGGCTGCGGCATCGTCGCGGAGTACAGTGCCGACCGGCCCGGAAGCGCTGGTATGTCAGGTTTTGTATACCAGGCCCCGGGGAGCGGCGGGCGGACCCGGCCGTCGAGTCGCGGGAGGGCTGCGGACCCACTGCGGGAGGGCTGCGGACCGGGCGCGACCGCGCCGCTCGACCAGCGCGGCCTGGCCGCCGAATTGCTGTGCGAGCAGCGCGGCTTCGTATCTGCCGGGTCAAGCGCCTATTATCACCACGTTAGTCAGATCCATCCATCTTCCTTTAGCCTGGAGGATTGAGATCAAAGTCCTAGATGGGAGTGCCGTGAACAAGACGATTTACCTGGCTGGAGGCTGTTTCTGGGGCCTTGAGAAGTTCCTGGGGGAGCTGGTGGGGGTCCTCGGGACGCGGGTGGGGTACGCCAATGCGCCCGGTGCGGCCCGAGGGGTCGCCGGAGCCCCCGTCACGTACGAGGAGGTCTGCGCCTCGTCCGGCCACGTCGAAGCTGTCGAATTGGTCTACGACCCGGCCGTCGCGCCACTCCGCTTCTATTTGGAGCAGGTGTTCCAGGTGATTGATCCGACGGCGGTCAACCGCCAAGGCGGGGACGTGGGCGTCCAATACCGCACTGGCGTCTACTGGGTCGACCCGGCCGACCAGCTCCCCGTCGAACTGGAGCTCGCCACGTTGCAGCGCCGCTTCGCCGAGCCCATCGCCGTCGAAGCCGGACCCCTGTGCGGCTTCACCCCCGCCGAGGACTACCACCAGCGCTACCTCGACAAGAACCCGGGCGGCTATTGCCACATCTCCCCGGCAGCGCTAGCAGCAGCTCGCTCGGCCCGGCCGCAGTCCCCAGCCCAGCCCGCGCCTGCCTCGTCCGATGCCGTCGCCTCAGCTCCCGTTCCGTCTTCCGGCGCGCAGCCCGCGCCTGCCGGTTCTGCCCTAGCAGCGGTCACGGCCCCGGCCGCAGCCCATGCGGCAGCCGATTCCGAGTTGGCCGCGCTTCCCGGCCCGGCGGCCGATGTTCCGGCCGCTCAAGTGCCAGCCGACCCAGGGCGCGTTGCTGCGCTCAGCTCACTCCAGCGCGCAGTGACGCAGGAGGGCGCCACTGAGCCACCGTTCACGGGTGAATATGACCAGGTGTTCGATCCGGGGATTTACGTGGATGTGACCAGCGGCCAACCGCTATTCGTTTCCAGCGAGAAGTTTGATGCGGGCTGCGGCTGGCCGTCGTTTGCGCGGCCAATCACCCCAGAAGTTGTCGAGGAACTCGCGGACAGTTCTTATGGGATGCGCCGGACTGAGGTGCGTTCGGCGGGGAGCGGCGCACATTTGGGTCATGTGTTCAACGATGGGCCTAAGGCCAGCGGTGGTCTGCGCTATTGCATTAACTCGGCGGCTTTGGAATTCGTGCCGCTGGAGCAGATGAGCGCTCGCGGCTACGCCGCCTACCTGCCCCTAGTCACCCAAGTGGGCTGACCCCGGCCCCGGCCGGGCGCCCGGTCCTGGTTTGGTGCCCGCCAACCCCGGTTTGGCTCCCGGCCCCGCCCTGCCTCCCGGCCCCGCCTTGCCTCCCGGTCCTGGCTTGGCTCCCGGCCGCAGCCTGGCTCCCGGTCCTGGCTTGGCTCCCGTCCCCGGCCGGGCGCCCGGTCCTGGTGTGGTGCCCGCCAACCCCGGTTTGGCTCGCGGTCCCGGGCCCTAGGCCCGGGCCGGAGCGGACCCGGCCTGGACACCGGCCAAGATGACCCGGGCCCAGGCATCGACTCGTTGCCAGTCGGGGGTCACTGTGCCCAGGTGGGCGAGCGTGGTTGCGGCAATGATCAGGTCTATGGCGGCCTCTGTGTCGGCGTCGGCCGGGATCTCGCCGGAATCCTTGGCCGCCTGGAACCGGCGGCGCCACCCGGCCACCACTGGCGCGACTGTCACGGCCGCAGGCGCGCTGTCGGCGCCGCCCACTGTGGCCTGTTCAACCAGGAGTGCGCGCACAAGCGAGTGAAACTTCGGATTGGCGATGAGCGGCATCGTGCTGCGGAAATAGCTCCTGATGTCGGCGCCAAGATTGCCGGTGTCGGGGAGGGTAATCGGGGGGAGCGGGATGGCGCCGAGGCTGACGGCATCGGCCACCAAGCTGGCTTTGGAACCCCACAGCCGGTAGATGGTCTGCTTGCCGGCGCCGGCGCGGGCGGCGATGGCGTCAACCGACACGTCGTCGAAACTGCGTTCGGCGAGCAGTTCAGCGGTCGCGGCGATGATCGCCGCGCGCGTCTCGGGGCTGCGCGGTCTCCCCCGTGTCGCTGTCATGGTGCTAGCCAGGCTACACCCCGGCCAGTAGCGTGGAGCGCCAAGTCCGGCCGGCGGGCCGCCACCAAACGGCCAGCACTGCGGCCCCAGGCGGGAAAACGATGCGGCCGCCAGCCGAGCGGGCAACGCCAAGGACGATGCCGCTCACGCCAACACCGTTTCCGTCCCCGGAAGCCGACCGAGCGGGCAACGCCAAGGACGATGCCGCCGCCCGTGCCCGTGCCCGCGCCCGCGCCCCGTCCCGCCCCAGGTCCAGGTGAATGCTGCTCAGTGCGCCGCGTCGTGGACAATCTGCACGGCGAGTGACGCCTCAGGGTCGGAGGCTACCGCCATGGCGGTAGCCATCTCGGTGAGCGGGAATTCGTGCGTGATCAGCGATTCTGCGTCCTCAGGGCGCGCCTCAAGCATCGCCATGACCAACGTAACATCGCTCGGTTGATAGCCGCCCGAGCCGACGATGGTGTGCTGCGAATAGGCCAGCCGTTCGAAGTCGAACAGAATTGGCTTCTTCTGGAGGCCGACCTCCACCAAAGTTGCGGTCAGCTTGCCCACGTCCTGGAAAGTACCGAGCACTGGGGCGGCCCCGGTGGCCTCGATCCAGATGTCGATGTCTGCGGTCATCCCGCTGATCGACCTGGCTTCGCCGAACGCGTCCATGCCAACTTGGCGCAGGTCCTGCTTGCTTGGGTTGCAGGTCAGGAAACCCAGGTCGCGGGCCTTGGCCAGGCGCAGATCCGAGAGATCGGCGACCATAATCCGCTCCACCCCGAGGAAGCGAAGGCCAAGCGCGGCACCCAGACCGATCGTGCCGGCCCCGAACAAGATAGCTGTCTTCCCGGAGCTAGGGCGGCCGAGTTGTGCAGCGTGCATAGCGATGGTGAACGGTTCGATGAACGCCGCCGCGCGGTCCGAGATCGCGTCGCTGACCGCGTACAAGCCGTGCCCGAGCTTCGCGTTTGGCGCCAGAATCAACTCCGAAAACCCGCCCAGGGCGCCAGCTTGGCGCGGATTGCCGCGAGCGAATAGAGGGTAGGGGTAGACCCGCTGACCGATCTCGAATTCGGTAGCGTTCGCGCCTTTCGCCCGCACGCGGGAGATCATTTCATGGCCAAATTCAGTTGGGGGCGGGGACATCCTTGGGTTTGGGCCGATCTTGTACAGTGACACATCCGATCCGCAAATGCCGGCCCGGAGGTTCTCGATCAGGACGTCCGATTCACCCACTTCAGGATCGGGGAGTTCCTCAAGGCGCACATCGCCGGGGCCCATGTAGATTGCTGCTTTCATTTCGTTTGTGTCCTTTCCAGGGTTCAATTCCAGCGCCGATCGTCTACCGGCCACATCGCTCGGTTGGGCGCCCCGCCAAGAATAACGGAACGGCCGTCTCGTAAACAAGGACTGTTGACACCTTGACGCCGCCCGATGACGCCCACGCAAGCCCGGAGAGTTGGGTCAAGCGCCCGGAGGGCCGGGTCAACCGGGCCGGAGGGCCCGGTCGGGTGCTCGGCGGGTTGGGTCAACCGGGCCGGAGGGCCGGGTCGGGTGCCCGGCGGGTTGGGTCAACGGGGCCGGAGGGCCCGGTCAGGTGTCGGTGCGGGCTGCGCCGAAGACTATCTCGTCCCAGCTTGGGACAGATGACCGCTTGGCGGCCGAACGCGATCGGGGTGGCGTTGGTGGTGCCGGCGGAGGTGAGTCCGGTTCGGTCACGGCCGGGATGTCAGGGCCGCTCGCTTGGGTTGGCGCGGGCACCGGCGCAAAAGGCGCACCGAGTGGCGGCGGTGCTACGACGCGTGGCACGGGCCGCACCGCATAGTCGGACTGTTCTACCGGGGCCGCATCGAATAGCTGGCCCTGCTGTTGGCTGGCAGAAGGGACGGGCCGACTCCAGATCGACGGTTGCTCCCGGGCCGGTTCCGGGTCGGTCCCCGGTTCGTCGAGCGGTTCAAGATCAGCGGCGGGCGCCTGCGCCGGGTCAACCGGCCGGGGCACAGCGTTCCACAGCGACGGATAGGCCGGCTCCGTCCCGGCGCCCGGTTCCGGCGCGGATTGCGCCGGGGGTTCGCTGATGAACCTTCTCCCGGCCGCAGGCTCCGGCCCGCGTTCGCTGATGAACGCTGTCCCGGCCGCAGGTTCGCTGATGAGCGCCCTCCCGGCCACCGGCTCCGGCGCGGATTGCGCCGGGGGTTCGCTGATGAACGTTGTCCCGGCCGCAGGTTCGCTGTCGAGGGCCGTCCCGGCCGCAGGCTCCGCTGCGGCTTGGCTGACGAACGCCGAGCCGGCCACAGGTTCCGGCACGGGGTCACTGACGAACGCTGTCCCGGCCAGCGGTTCCGGGAGAGGTTCGCTGAGGAACGCCGTCGCGGCCGCGCCTGGCGCCGCATCCCCCACATACGCGCTGTCCGCATCGCGAGCCCCTGGACCGAATCCGAAAGCGCCACCGGCCTCAGGCCCACCCAGCGGCTGCGGCAGCGGCTCAGGCAGCGCATCAGGCAGCGCGTCGCGCAGTGCATCAGGCAGCGGCTCAGGCGGCAGCGCGGGCTCCGGCAGCGGACCGGGGTCAGGCTCATCCAAGTCCTGAAGGAAGGTGATCGGGTTCCCGGCGGTGTCGCGCGGCTCAGGATCAAGATAAGAAACAGCGGAGGTGGCAGCCTCATCGGCGCGGCGCAACTCCAGGACATCGGCTTCGCCGGCCAGCGTGTCGGCGGCCATGCCGGGAGGCAACGGATCACGCAAACCGCGGGCATCCATCAGATCGTCCAGCAAGGAATACGGAGAATCGGCTGGATCGGGATAGTCCAACTCGTCATCGGACGGCACGGGCGACAGGTGGCGCGCCGGCGGGATCGGCGAATCCGGTTCGGTTGGGCGGGTGATCCACCGCGCCTGCTCTTCGAGCGGCGTGAGCGACCCGGCGGCCAGATCAACCTGCCAGCGGGCCCGGCTCGGCCCCTCGGAAGCGGTGAAGTTCAGCCGCACCACCCAACCACTGGGCTGGCGGACGGCGTCCCATTCGAGGGTGTCGGCATCGACCCCCCGCTGCGCCAAGCGTTCGGCAGCCAACGCCTCCAACGTGGGCGAACCGGGCTCATTGGGCAACGTCAACGCCCGGGCGCGGGCCGCGATGTAGGCGCGTTCATCCATCACCGGCGCCGCATAACGGTCAATGTGGGCGGGATCCAAATTAGAGACCCGAGCCAACTCCTCAGGGCGGGCCCCGGCCCGCACCAAAGACTGAATATCCTTCGGCCGGAGCACCTCAGGGACCTGGACCACCACCTCCGGCAGATCGGGACTCGGGGTTTCGCGCACTGCGGCCCGCAACGCAGGCGTGATCGGCAAGGTATAAGGAGTGCCGGCCGGATCGACGGCGACGAGCTTGCCGTCTTCGACTCGCTCAAACTCCAACTCGTTCATGGGTGTCCTTCCCTACCGGGTCTAAATCCCCTTGAGCTTGGCACATTGGGGCGCGTTAGGCGTGCAGCGTGCTCGGCGCGCCCTTGATTTTGCGCCATTGGGAGCACGAAGGGCCTGAAGCGTGCTACCCTTGCGCGCGATCCGCTAGGAATAATCTTCGTACGGAGATTGTTCCGGCTGAACGTTTGATAGTTAGACCGAGACGAGACCCGAGGACTGATGGCAACAGATTACGACGCCCCACGGAAGAACGACGAGGACCTGGGCCAGGATTCCATTGAGGAGTTGAAGGCCCGCCGTGCGGAGAAGTCCGCCGCTACTGTGGACGAGGATGAGGCCGAGGCCGCAGAGGGATTCGAACTCCCCGGCGCTGACCTGTCAGGTGAGGAATTGTCCGTCCGAGTGCTGCCCAAGCAAGCGGACGAGTTCATGTGTTCCTGCTGCTTCCTGGTCCACCACATTTCGCAGCTAGCTTCGACCGATGAAGCCGGCGAGTTGATCTGCCTAGAGTGCGCTTCGTAGCCGCGTGGCACCAGTGACGTAGGCTGATTGGCTGTGAGCAACGGTATTGAAGTGCTGGTAAAGCGGTTCGCCGCCGATTTGCCTTGGCCCGCGTACGCCCACAGTGGTGACGCCGGGATGGATTTATATGCCACGCACGATGCCGTCATCCCACCTTCCGGTGGTCGCGTCACCGTCGGCACCGGGTTGGCTATCGCGTTGCCAGCCGGGTTCGTTGGTTTGGTCCATCCCCGGTCGGGACTCGCCGCCCGCCACGGGGTGACCGTCCTGAATGCCCCCGGCACCGTCGATGCCGGGTATCGCGGTGAGATCAAAGTGACCTTGCTCAACACCGACCCGGTTGAACCGTTCACGGTGCGGCGCGGCGACCGGATAGCGCAGCTGGTGATCCAGGAGTTTATTCGGGCGCGCCTGGTCGAGGTGGAGCGCCTGCCGGGTTCCGCGCGCGGCGTGGGCGGCTTCGGGTCGACCGGTGGAGCCGGTGCGCTCGGTCAGGACTGGCTCAGCGAAGATGGCGCAGCGGGCGCCCGAAGCGGAGAGGAATAGCAGTGGCCTTGTTCAAACGGCGCCGCCAGGCGCCTAACGCCGCAGGCGGCGATGCGCCCGGCTCGGTGAGCACCAATCCGGCCGGAGACGGCGCGGCGGTGGGCGAGGGCAGCAGCGCGGGCGGTAGGCAACCTGATCGGCTTGCTCCCGGCGGACAGACCCCAGACGCTGCGGGCGGCTCCGGCAATGCCGCAGGCGGCTCGGGCGCGGTGGGCGGCTCCGGCGCTGCGGGCGGCTCGGGCAATGCTGCGGGCGGCTCCGGCGCGGTGGGCGGCTCCGGCAACACTGCGGGCGGCTCCGGCGCGGTGGGCGAGTCGGCCGACCGCTCGGCTGAGGCTGGACCGGTGGGTGAGGTGACGGAATCGGGCGAGGGGGAAACCTCGTTTGGGCCGGGCGGCGGAGCGATGGTGGACTTCGGGGCGCTGCAGGTGCCGCTGTGGCCGGGCGTCAAGGCGACGCTGGAGGTCGAGCGGGACAGCGGCCGGGCCGTGGCGTTGGTGTTGGCGCACGATGGATCGCGGATGCGGCTCGCCGCCTACGCCGCGCCGAAGACCCGCGGGATCTGGGAGACGGTGATGCGCGACGAACAGAGCGCCGTGGTCCGGGCCGGGGGCAGCGTCAAGGACGCGACCGGGCCGTTCGGGCCGGAACTGGTGGCGCAGTTGCCTCAGACCACGGCGCAAGGCCGTCAAGGTAAACAAGTTGTGCGCTTCATTGGGATTGATGGGCCGCGGTGGCTGCTGCGGGCCGTGCTGGCCGGCAAGGCGGCGCGGGACAAGGTGGCCGCCGAGCCGTTCATAGATGTGCTTCGGCGCACCCAAGTAGAGCGCGGCACGGAGGCGATGCCGCCGCGTGAACTGTTGATGTTGCGCCCGCCGGCTTTGGTCACCGCCGATGGGGCCGATCCCGCTGATTCCACCGCTGATGACGATCCGACCGCCTTGCTGGAACGCGGTCCGGAGATCACCGAGGTCCGCTGATGGGCTGGGCGCGCCGGGCGTGGGCGGCGCTGACCGAACTGTTCACGCGGTCAGCGGTGCTGGCCCCCGCCGAGCCGTTTTTTCCGGTGGTGCCGGGCACCCAGCCGATCGGATCGGTGCCGGATCGCGCGCCAGCGCGCCTAGCGGGTGTGGTCAAGTCGATTGCGATTGGCCCTCGCGGGCCGAGCGCCGTCTTCGAGGCTGAACTGGTCGATCGCAGTGGTGTGGCGCGGTTGATCTGGTTGGGCCAGCGGCAGATTCTGGGCCTGGAGCCCGGCCGGTCCTTGATCTGTGAGGGCAGGGTCGCCGTCGAAGATGGCGTGCGGGTGATGCGCGACCCCCGGTATGAGTTGATTCCAGTAGGGACGGCGCCCGAATGAACCCCGTCGACAGCCCCCCCGGTGAGCCGCCCGGGGCGGGCGAGCCTGAGGGCGGCGCGGGCGGTCAGCCAGGGGCGGTGAGCGGGCCGGAGGGCGGCGCGGGTGGTCAGCCGGAGGCGGTGAGCGGGCCTGAGGGCGGCGCGGGCGGTCGGCCGGCGGCGGCGGGCGAGCCTGAGGGTGGCGCGGGCGGTCAGGCAGGGGCGGTGAGCGAGTCTGGGGGCGGCGAGCCGGAGGGCGGCGCCGGGTGGCGCGCGCTGCTGGCGGAAGAGTTCTCGTTCTCGGAGGCCATGGGCGGCGTGCGGGGAATGATCGAATCAGTCGCGCCCGGATTGACCTTCGTGGTGGTCTATGTGGTCAGCCACTCCCTGGTGGCGCCGCTGTTGGCGGCTTTGGGGCTGGCAGTGGTACTCGCCATCGTGCGGCTGATTGGGCGTTCATCGGTGATGGGGGCTGTGTCCGGGCTGGGCGGGATTGGGCTGGGCGTG
Organism: Bifidobacteriaceae bacterium; assembly: GCA_031278675.1. Taxonomy (GTDB): domain Bacteria; phylum Actinomycetota; class Actinomycetes; order Actinomycetales; family WQXJ01; genus JAIRTF01. Next base: position 220 of record JAITJY010000077.1, on the reverse strand, counting down.
GTGTGGGCGCTGGTTAGCGGCAAACCCGAGGGCTTTTTTGCGCCGGGCCTGTGGATCAACGGGCTGTACCTGACGGGCTCGGTCCTATCGATCCTGGCGCGGTGGCCGCTGGTGGCGCTGGTGTGCGCGGCGGCGACCGGGCGGCTCACCACGTTCAATCGGGACAAGGCCTACCTGCGGCGGGGCGCATGGGCCACTTGGCTGGTCGCGGCGTTGTTTG
>JAITJY010000072.1 GCA_031278675.1 Bifidobacteriaceae bacterium | reverse complement strand
ACCAGGGCGCGCTCGCCCAGCGGCTGGCCCAGTTTGATGGTGCCCCACTTGAACGCCCCGGCCGGGTTGGCGGGGCAGTCCGTGGCCTCAGGCACCTCGGCGGTGTAGGACCCGATGGTCACCTTCGAGCCCGATTCATCCAGCGTGAACCCGGCGTGGGCATAGCACCCGGCGTCCCCGGCCACATAGATGATGGCCGCCTCGGTCGAGGCCTCGTCCAGTGGGCCGGCCAAAGCCCAAGGCGCCGAGAGCCAACCGGAAGCCGGCTCCGCTGCCACCTGAAGCGGCTCATCGAGACCCTCCACGACGGCATCGTCCCCGCTCGGGGCGGGCAGAAGCTGGGCTGGGACGGTGCCGTCGTCATCGTACGGCTGGCCGGTCTTGCCCTGCTCGCCGACCTGGTCGCCGCAACCGGCCAAGGCGAGGGCGGCGCAGACGGCGGCCAAGTAGGCCAAAGGCGTCTTTCGCATGCGCACCACTCTAACGAACCGCCGCCAACGAGCCAGCCGCCAGGGCCGGGGCGGGCAAGCCCGAGCCGTCAGGCCTTGGAAGGCCCGCCGGCGTAAAGCTCCTCGATGACATCGGCGTAGGCCGCCAGCACCTTGTCCCGCTTGACCTTCAGCGACGGCGTCAGGAACCCGTTCAACTCGGTGAAATCCTCATCCACAATGGCGAATTTGCGGATCGACTCGGCCCTGGAGACCGCCTCGTTGGCCCGCGCCACGCCGCGCTCCAAAGATGCCAACACCGCCGGATCGGACCGCGCCTCGGCCACGTCCATAGCGGGCTGGCCGTGGTTGGCCAACCACCCCGGCAGCATCTCCGCGTCCAACGTGATCAACGCCCCGATGAACGGTTTGCCGTCCCCCACCACCACGACCTGCGAGACCAGCGGGTGCCCGCGCAGCCGGTCCTCCAACACCGCGGGCGCCACGTTCTTGCCGCTGGAGGTGACAATCAACTCCTTCTTCCGCCCGGTGATGAAAAGGTAGCCGTCATCATCCAGGTAGCCCATGTCGCCGCTGTGGAACCACCCGTCGCGCAGCGCCTCAGCTGTCGCGGCGGGGTTGTTGTGGTAGTGGTCAAAGACGTTGACGCCCTTCAGCAGGATTTCCCCATCGGGCGCGATCTTGACCGAGCAGCCCGGGAACGGCAGCCCCACCGACCCGATCTTCTGCCGCACCGGCCGGTTGACCAGGATTGGCGCGGTGGTCTCGGTCAGGCCGTAGCCCTCCAGCACCATCAGGCCCACGCCGCGGTAGAAATGCCCCAGCCGCTCGCCCAGGGCGGCGCCGCCGGAGACGGCGTATTTGGTGTTGCCGCCCATCGCCTCGCGCAGCGAGTGGTAGACCAGCTTGTCCGCCATGCGGTGCTGGCGGCGCAAGAACCAGGACGGCCCCCGCTTGGTGTCCAAGGCGCGCGAATAGACAATTGCGACCTTGGCGGACCAGCGGAAGATCTTCAACTTGAGCCCGCCGCCGGCCTTCTGCTCAGCCGCGTTGTAGACCTTCTCAAGCACCCGGGGGACGCCCAGCAGGAAGGTCGGTTGGAACGAGCCCAAGGCCGGGACCAGGTTCTTGACGTCCGGACAGTGCCCCAGGATGGTCTTGGCGGACAGCCCAATGACTTGGATGAAGCGCGCAAAGACGTGCGCCAGCGGCAGGAACAGCAGCGTGCGGCAGCCCTCCTGCGCGATCACCGGGCGGACCGACAACTCGGTGTAGTCGAATTGGGTGTTCTCCGCCAGGCGGACAAAGTGGCCGTGGGTCAGTTCGGTGCCCTTGGGCCGCCCGGTGGTGCCGGAGGTGTAGATGATGGTGGCGAGGTCCTTGCCCTGCGGCGCCTCCCGCCGCGCCGCGACGACAGAGTCTTTGATCCGCCGCCCGACTTCTTTCAGAGCGCCGATGGCGTCCCGGCTGAGTTGCCAGACCTGCTTCAGTCCCGGCAAGTCGGCCCGGGCGGCCTCCACGATCAACCCGTGGGCTTCGGTCTCGACAAAGGCCCCGCTGACGGCGGCGTCAGAGCAGATCCAGTGGACCTGCTCAGTCGAGGAGGTCTCGTAGATCGGCACCGAGACCGCCCCGGCGGTCCAGATGGCGTAGTCCAGCACGGCCCACTCGTAGGAGGTCCGCGACATGATGGCGAGTTTGTCGCCCACAGCCACGCCCAGCGCGATCAGGCCCTTGGCCACCTCGGTGACGTCGCGGTCGAATTGCTCCGCGGTGACGGGGTACCAGGTCCCGTCCGGGCGTTGGCGTTCGATCACGGTTTGGGTTGGGTCTTCGGCTAGGCGCCGTTTGAACAGGAAAGTGATGTTCCAAGCCGGGTCCACATCGACGGTGCCTGGAATTGAGATCGTGTGCACGGCGGTCAGTCTACAGCGAACCTACGGCGCCGTAGGTGAATGCCGCGGCGCGCCCTGCCAGAATTGTGGGATGGCCACCTATCGCGACGCGGGGATTGTGCTGCGCACCCGCAAGCTGGCCGAGGCGGATCGCATTGTCACGCTGCTGACCCGGGAGCATGGCAAGGTCCGCGCGGTGGCCAAGGCGGTGCGCCGCACAAAGTCCCGCTTCGGGGCGCGCCTGGAGCCGTTTATGCATGTTGACTTGCAGCTTTACGAGGGCCGCAATCTTCACACGGTGACGCAGGCGGTCACCCTGGCGGCTTACGGCGGCGCCATCGCGGCTGATTACGGCCGCTTCACGGCCGCCAGCGCCCTGGTCGAGGCGGCC
>JAITJY010000025.1 GCA_031278675.1 Bifidobacteriaceae bacterium | reverse complement strand
CGGGCATGGCCACGGACTGCCTCGGGCATGGCCACGGACTGCCTCGGGCATGGCCACGGACTGCCTCGGGCATGGCCACGGACTGTCCCGGGCATGGCCACGGACTGCCCCGGGCATGGCCACGGACCGCCCAAAGCGGGCCGGGGCAACTAACACTGCTGCGGTACGCCAGGCGGGACTTGAACCCGCACGCCCGAGGGCACAGGAACCTAAATCCTGCGCGTCTACCAATTCCGCCACTGGCGCTCGCAAGGACATTAGCTCATATCGCGGTCGTCGCCCAACTGAGCCACGCGGGACCGTCGCGCCAATGTGGCCCTTGGGCCGGTAACCTGTTGGGATGGACAAGGCATCGCTGGAGTCGCTGACGGCTCAGCTGAAGGAGCAGCAGGCCGCCGTGACGTACACCGTGGACCAACTAAAGGAGCAACTCGCGCCCGCAGCGCTGGCCGAGGCCACCAAAGACAAGCTGACCCGCGCCACCAAGGCTGCGTGGGCGGAGCCATCGGGCCGCCCTAAAAGGTGGGTGCTGGTCGCGGGAGCTGTTGTGTTTGCGCTGGTGGTGACTGGAATTGTGGTCCGGCTGGCGGGGCGTTCGAAGTGACGTTCGAGCGTAAAGGGCAGGGGTTCGCGCTGGGTAGCGGTGGGTTGCTCAAGCCGTTGGACGATGCCGCCCAGTCGCCTCCCGCTCCCGGGTCCCCGTTGCCCGCTGCGGCTCAGAAGTTGCCGGACGAACCCCTCCCGGTGCGGTTGTTGGCTGACCGGTTGCTGGTGATGTTGGACGCGGAGTCGGCGGAGCGGCGCTCCGCCGGGGGCATCTTGATCCCCGCGACTGCGGCCGTCGGGAAGCGGCTGGCCTGGGCGCATGTGGTGGCGCTCGGCGCGAATGTGCGCCAGGTGGCGATGGGGGACCGGATTCTATTCGATCCGGAAGACCGCGCCGAGGTCGAGATCGGTGGCCAGACCTATCTACTGTTGCGGGAACGCAATGTCCATGGGGTCGCCCAGAACGGCGCTGCGGCCGAAGGCGCCGGCATGTACCTGTAAGCCGGCCCGGCGGGGTCGGCCCGCCAAACCGGCCGGGCGGAACCGGCGCGCTAAACCCGGCCCGGCGGGGTCGGCCCGCCAAACCCGGCCCGGCGGAACCGGCCCGCTAAACCGGCCGGGCGGAACCGGCGCGCTAAACCCGGCCCGGCGGGGCCGGGGTTAGCGGTTGACGCGGGCACTTCCGCCGGCGGCGAGCCGCCGGACCTCGGACTCGCTGGCCATGGAAACATCGCCTGGGGTAGTCATCGCTAAGGCGCCGTGGGCGGCGCCCAGGTTGACGGCGCTAACCAGGTCCTCACCGCCCAGCAGGGCGTGGATCAGGCCGGAGGCGAACGAGTCGCCGCCGCCCACCCGGTCCATGATCTCCAGGCCGTCGCGTTGCGCCGCCCGCACCAGTCCGGTCTGACGCGACCAGGCCACTGCGCCCCAATCGTTGATGCTGGCGGAACGCACCCGGCGCAGGGTTGTGGCGACAACTTTGAGGTTGGGATACGCCTCGACCACGCGCTCAATCATCGCGCCGAAGGATGCGACGGGCAGGTCTGAGAGGTTCTCATCGACGCCTTCGACCGCGAAACCGAGCGCAGCGGTGAAATCTTCCTCGTTCCCGATCATCACGTCCACCAGGGGAGCGATGGCGCGGTTGACTTCCCGGGCGCGTTCGCGTCCGCCTGACGCGTGCCACAGGCTCGGCCGGTAGTTGAGGTCATAGGAGACCACCGTGCCGTGCCGGTGGGCGGCTTCGGCAGCGGCTAAGGCGGTCGCGGCTGAGGCGTCGGACAGGGCGGCATAGATGCCGCCGGTGTGCAGCCAGCGGGCGCCGCGCCGCCCGAACAGCCCCTCGAGGTCAACATCGGTGGGACGCATGGCGGCGATTCCAGTGTGACCGCGATCAGAAACCCCGACCGCGCCGCGCACCCCGAATCCGCGTTCGGTGAAGTTCAGCCCGTTGCGGGCGGCCCGGCCAACCCCGTCGAAGTCGATCCATTTGATCCAGGACACGTCCGTCCCGCCGGCCCGGATCAGTTCCTCGATCAGATGACCGACCTCGTTGTCCACCAGCGCCGTGACCACAGCCGCCGAGCGCCCGAACACCCGGCTGAGCCCCCGCGCTACGTTGTATTCGCCGCCGCCCTCCCAGCAGCTAAAGCTCCGCGCCGCGCGGATGCGGCCCTCCCCGGGGTCCAGCCGGAGCATCACCTCGCCCAGCGAAACAATGTCGTAGGCGCCGCCGTCGGCCGGTTTGACTATCAAAGCGGTCATGTCAGTTCTCCTTCTCCGTCGCCCATTCCTGCCCTACCGGTTGCCCGATGCCGCGCCCACCGTCGCGTTCGTTGACAGGCCGGATTGGGCTTGCACTGTCGGGTTCGTGGACAGGCTGGATTTGGCTCGCATTGTCGGGTCGGTTGATGGGCAGTATTGGGCTCGCACTGTCGGGTTCGTGGACAGGCTGGATTTGGCTTGCACTGTCCGGTTCTTCGCTGCGCGCCGTGCTGGGCTCGATGCTGCGGGCGATGCTGCGGGCGGCGGCGACGGCATCGGACGTCAATTGCGTGATGCGCGCCCAATCGCCCTCCCTGATCGCGGCGCGGGGCACC
>JAITJY010000008.1 GCA_031278675.1 Bifidobacteriaceae bacterium | reverse complement strand
CGGGTTACAGGGGATGAACACACCTCTATCTTACACCGACGACCGTTCGACCACAAGCTTTCGTAGCTCAATTGTTATAAACCAAACCAAGCCACCCACCACACCCCCAAACCGGCCCCGAAAACACCCCAAACCAACCCACCGGCAGGGGGAGGAGATCCTGTTTTGATGTGGTTGTCGTGTTCACTATTCTGTGGGACGGCCCGTCTCGCGTCGGGGTTTTGCTGGGCGTGTTAGCGCTAGTGTTTGGGCAGGTCGGAGGAATGCGGGGTGGGCTTGCCCGGAGGTGGCGCCGCGCGGTTATGCCGGATGGCCGGATAATACCGCTCTACATCAGTGGGTTCAGAACAGTCTACAGTTCACACAGAACGCCGTGAAACCCCTTTGACCTGCGGAAACACTGCCTCGCCCGCAAACGCCGACTGTCGCTAACCCATGGCGTGGAAATCCGCGCGCCAGCGCCTCGTCCCTGCGGACGCGCCCTGAGGTGCTGTGGGCCCGGGATACTGACGCACATTACGGCCTCGTCCCTGCGGGCGCGCCCTGAGGAGTTTTCCCGGACTGTTCAGTAGTTGATTTGACCCCGATCAGGCCGAACATAATAATCATTCGCGTGAGAATTGAGTCCTGCGGCCGCCCCGCGCCGCCAGCTACCCGGAGCCAGCCAGACAACCGGCGAGTTTTTCGGGACGGCACTGCGGCCCGCGCAACCCACCACGCGGATTATGCCGCCGACCCACGCCGCGCCCACCTTGGCGGCCAGGGACCGGCTCACCGCCTACGGCGGTTGCTCGCGGCCGGGGCCGCCCTAGCCGCCCTGGGGGCCAGCGCCGCCTGCGGCGCCCCCGCCGGCCAATCCTCCCCCTCCGGCGACCAAACAGGACCCATAGTGTTCGCGTCGTTTTATCCGCTGCGCTGGCTCACCCAAGCTGTCGCCGGCGACGCGATCGAGGTCGCAAGCCTCACCCCGAAAGGCGCCGAACCCCACGACTCAGAACTCGAAATTGCGCAGGTTTCGGCGCTGGGCCAAGCCGACCTCCTGGTCACACTCGGTGGTTTCCAGGCCCCAGTGGACCAGGCCGTCGAGGCCAGCCCACCCGCCGCAGTGCTTGACGTAGGTCCCATAGTGGGCATCGAAAACGAGGACCCGCATTTCTGGCTGGACCCGACCAGGCTCGCCCGGGCGGCTGAACCAATCGCTGAAGCGCTGACCAAAGCCGATCCAGCCGGCCAGGCGGGCTACGCCGAACGGGCCGTAGCTGTGGCCGCTCAACTCGAAGAATTGGACCAAGAGTTGGCCGCTGGCCTCGCACCGTTCGAAGACAGCTACCTGGTGACCACTCATGCGGCCTTCAACTATTTCGGGGAACGCTACAAACTGAACCAACTCGCCGTCGCCGGGATTGACCCCGAAGCTGAGCCGACCCCAGCCCGCCTGGCGCAGGTCAAACAGCAGCTCGAAGGCCTGCCGGTGAAAACGATCTTCTTCGAAGAGTTCGCCTCCCCCAAGACCGCCGAAGCGCTCGCCGCCGATCTGGGATTGGGCACGGGTCGGCTTGATCCGGCCGAAACAGACAACGGCGGTGATTACCCCACCATCATGCGCGAAAACCTCGCCGTGCTGGAAGAAGGACTGGTGCGTCCTTGAACGCTCTCGCCGCAGCCGAACACCTCAGTGTGGCGCTAGGCGGCAACCAGATCCTGACGGACATCACGGTTCGGATCGGTCAAGGCGAAGCCGTGGGGCTGCTCGGGGTGAACGGTTCAGGCAAATCAACGCTGGTCAGAGCGCTGTTGGGGTTGGTTCCGCCCAGCGCGGGCGAAGTCAGGCTGTTCGGGGAGGCGCCGGGCCGGCGCGTGCCGTGGACCAAGCTGGCCTACGTCCCGCAGGAATCGCCGGCGGGCGCCGGGGTGCCGACCTCAGCGCTGGAACTGGTCATGACGGGCCTGCTCAGCGGGTACCGGCCGTGGCCGCCGCGGGGCGCTAGGGCGCGGGCGTTGGCGGCGCTGGACCAGGTGGGGCTGGCCGGCCGCGCCAAGGATGCCGTCGCCCAGTTGTCGAGTGGCCAACGTCACCGGGTGCTGCTCGCCCGGGCGCTGGTGCGCCGTCCGGCGTTACTGCTGATGGATGAGCCCTTGGCCGGCGTAGATGCCACATCTGCGACGGCACTGGTCACTGCCCTGCGCGCCGTGGCGGACCTGACTTGCCTGGTCGTGTTGCACGAACCGGGGCCGTTTGCGTCTTACTTGACGCGCGGCATCGTACTCGAAGGTGGCCGCGTGGTGGCAGATGGCCCGCCCGATGCCGTCCCAGGGCCCGGCGCACACCACCACCACGACCCGCCCACGCCACACCGCTCGCACACCCCAGCGCTGGAGGTTCGGCCGTGATCAACCTGGATTATTGGGCACAAATGTTCGCCGACCCTTTGATGCAGCGCGCCCTCCTGGTCGCGGTGCTGGTGGGTGGGGCCGCGCCGGTGATCGGAACCTTCCTGGTGCAACGGCGTCTGGCGCTGCTGGGCGACGGGATTGGCCACGTGGCGCTGACGGGCGTGGCGCTGGGCTGGCTGATCGGCGCTGGGATGGGGCTCGCGCCGGGGGCGCTGGCCATTCCTGGGGCGGTGGTGGCGGCGGTGATCGGGGCGGTGGTGATCGAAGTGGTGCGCTCAACGGGACGGGCGTCCGGCGATCTGGCGCTGGCGCTCATGTTCTACGGCGGGATCGCGGGCGGGGCGGCACTAATCAAGGTGGCGGGCGGGACCTCCGCGACGCTGGTGTCCTACCTGTTCGGTTCGCTTTCGACGCTCACCCCATCGGATGTCACAACAACGGTGGCACTGGCCGGCGCGCTGGTGGCGGTGGGTTTGGCGGGGCGTCCCGCCCTGTTCGCGGCGGGCTCAGACGAAGCATTTGCGCGCGCCTGCGGCATGCCGACGCGCCTGTGGAACATCATCAACGCGGCGCTCGCCGCATTGACGGTAACGGTGGCGATGCGGGTGGTCGGATTGTTGCTGGTCAGCGCCTTGATGATTGTGCCCGTAGCGATCACGCAACTCATGGCGCGGTCTTTTGCGCGTACTATGGCGTCCGCTGCTATGGTCGGTGCCATCACTGGTGCGGGTGGCCTGGTCACCGCGTACTGGTATGACTTGCCGCCGGGGGCGACAATTGTGGTGGTGGCCATTGCGCTTTATGCCGTGGTGGCCTGCACCGGGCCGTTGATCTACAAGATGAGGAGTCGCGCAACATGACTGGTCGGGTTGGCCGGGCACGGGCTATTGTGCTCGCCGGGTTGAAGCAAGCCGGTGCTTTCCGTTCGGCGCAGGCGCTTCATTTGGAGTTGGCGGCGTCCGGGCACAGGGTTTCGTTGGCCACTGTCTACCGCAATCTTCAGGCGCTGACCGCCGACGGCACCGTGGATCAGGTGCGCGTCGAAGGCGCCGAGTCTCTCTAC
>JAITJY010000406.1 GCA_031278675.1 Bifidobacteriaceae bacterium | reverse complement strand
CCGTGGCAGGCGGAACGGTCAATTCCGCGCTGGCTGGGCGCCGGCGGCGCCAAGGCGGCGGCGGGGCGTGCGCGTTGGGTGGAGATTGTGCGCCGGGAGGGGAAGGTGGCCCGGCGTGGGCGCTTGCCGGTGGTCGAGGACGTGGTGGATTCGCCGGGCCTGACGGCCCGGCTGGACCGGGCGGTCAATCAGGACGGTGCGCGTGGGATTGTGCTTTTGGAAACTGCTGCGCAAGCTTTGGCGAGCGAACTGGCCGAAGCGTCCGGGGCGAGCGCCGTCTGGTTGGTGGTGGGCCCGGAGGGGTCCATCACGCCGGCCGAGTTGACCGCGTTCGCGGGGGCTGGCGCCCGCACTGCCCGGCTGGGCCCCGAGGTGTTGCGCACGGCGCTGGCGGGCGTGGCGGCCCTGGTGCTCGCCGCGCACCAACTAGGCCGCTGGAGCTAACCAGCGCGCCCTGACCGCGCCCGCCCCGGCCCAGCGGCGCCCGGCCGGGCGGAAAGCGTGCGGGGGCGGCGGCATCGGCCTTCGTCGAAGTACTTGGCGCGGCAGGGCTGGTAGCAACCGACGGGGCGGGAGGCCTAGACAACTGAGCCCAGGCCCCCGCCCCGGGTTTGCTTAGATGTCGTAGTACAACTCGAACTCGTGCGGATGCGGGCGCAAGCGCAGCGGATCGACCTCGCGGGTGCGCTTGTAGTCGATCCAGGTGGCGAGGAGATCCGGCGTGAACACATCACCCTCGGTCAAGAAGTCCTGGTCGGCTTCGAGAGCATCAAGCACTTCGGGCAAAGAACCAGGGACCTGCTGAATCTGGGCGTGCTCCGCAGGCGGCAGTTCGTAAAGGTCCTTGTCGACGGGTTCGGCCGGCTCAATCCGGTTCTTGATCCCGTCCAGCCCAGCCATCAACTGCGCCGCGAACCCCAGATACGGGTTACAGGACGGATCAGGGACACGGAACTCGATCCGCTTGGCTTTCGGGCTGGAGCCCGTCACCGGGATGCGGATGCAAGCAGAACGGTTGCGCTGCGAATAAACCAGGTTGACGGGAGCCTCAAAGCCCGGCACCAGCCGGTGATAGGAGTTGACCGTCGGGTTGGTGAACGCGAGCACCGCTGGGGCATGCGCCAACAAGCCACCGATGTACCAGCGGGCCACATCCGACAAACCGCCATAGCCGCGCTCATCGAAGAACAGCGGTTCGCCGTTCAGCCAGAGCGACTGGTGGCAGTGCATCCCGGAACCGTTGTCGCCGAAGATCGGCTTCGGCATGAACGTTACGGTCTTACCAGCCTGCCAGGCGGTGTTCCGGACAATGTACTTGAACTTCATCAGGTCATCGGCGGCATGCAACAGCGTGGAGAACGCATAGTTGATTTCTTGCTGGCCGGCGGTCCCCACTTCGTGGTGAGCCTTTTCTAATTCCAGGCCGGACGCACCGAGCAGATGGACCATCTCGTCACGCAGATCAGCCATTTGGTCAGACGGCGAGACCGGGAAATAGCCACCCTTGATCCGAGTCTTGTAGCCCTGATTATGGCCGTCTTCTGGACGGCCGGTGTTCCACCACGCCTCGTTCGAGTCGATGTAATAGAACGATTCGTGTTCGTTGGTTTCATAGCGCACCGAGTCGAAGATATAGAACTCGGCCTCAGGCGCGAAGAATGTTGTGTCCGCGATCCCGGTCGATGCGAGGTAGGCCTCAGCCTTCGCCGCAACATTGCGTGGATCGCGGGAATAGGGCTCACCGGTGAACGGGTCAACGATCGAGAAGTTGACCACCAGAGTCTTGCGGATGCGGAACGGATCAACGAAAGCGGTCTTGACATCCGGGATCAGTTTCATGTCCGATTCATGGATGGCTTGGAATCCGCGGATCGAGGACCCGTCGAACATTAGCCCGTCGGCGAAGGCGCTCTCGTTGAAAGCTGCTGCCGGGATCGTGAAATGCTGCATGATTCCGGGCAGATCGCAGAACCGGACGTCGACAAGCTCCACGCCCTCGGAGCGAACGAAGGCCAAGGCCTCCTCGGGACTGGCGAACATAGGCTTAGCTACTCCTTAGCTGTCTAGGGGTTGTTTCAAACACCGCAACCTTAGGAGCCGCTGGTGACCTCGCTATGAAGGTCTTGTTACGAGTCGGTTTCGCGCAAGGTGAACGCGCCAAACCTTTAGCCCGGGTCCGCCTCGGCGGCATCGTCAAACACGTCCACTACGATCACCGAGATGTTGTCTTTGCCCCCGGCGGCGAGGGCTAGGCGGAGGAGGGCGCGGACGGCATCGGGCGCGGCGTGGTGTGCGTGCAGGGTCTGGGCGATCCGCCTATCGCCGACGTGTTCGGTCAATCCGTCCGAGCACACCAACAGGCGCTGCCCGGCCCGGGCGGGCAAAATTCGCAGGTCAGGGTCGAAAAACAGACCTGCGCCGAGCGCCTTGGTGACCACGTGGCGGCGCGGGTGGAGGCGGGCCTGCGCGGGGGTGATGAAGCCGGCCTGAAGCAGGGCCTCGACCTCGGAGTGGTCTTCGGTCAAGCGCTCCAGCCGGTTGTTGGCGTAGCAGTAGGTCCGCGAATCGCCGAGGTTGACGATGAGCCAGGCCGGGCCGAACTCTTCCTGCGTTAGGACTGCGCCGGTGATGGTGGTGCCGGCGGCGCGCCCAGATGGCCCGCGGGGCAGTTCGGCGATGCGTTCCCGGGCGCGGTCCAGCGCGGCGGCGACATCGCCGGGCCGCAATGGGGTGGTGGCGTGCGCCAGGCGACCGAACTCTTCGACTGCGATCCCGGCGGCGATCTGTCCGGCGGTGTGGCCCCCCATGCCATCTGCGACCGCGTAGACGGGGTGGCGCGCGAGCACCGCGTCCTCGTTGACCGCGCGCACCTTGCCCTGATCGGTGGCTGTGGCTGACGCGAACTGCAGCATCAGATTTCCTTGACGGCGAAGTACCGGTCGCCGAATTGGACTGTTTCGCCGCCTTCGACGGTGGTGCGCCCGCCCGGTGAGAGTTCGTTGACTCCGCCGAATCGTGTGAAGACGCGTGTGCCGTTGGTTGAATACAGGTCCGCGATCCAGAGCCGGCCGGAATCGACCCCGAATTCGAGGTGCGTCTTGGAGACTGATTTGTCTGGGTCGTCGAGCGCAATGACGTGGCGAGGTGTGGCGCCGTCGCGCGGTTGGGGGTCGCGGCCGAGGATGCCGTAGCCGGTGACCTGTATCTCGTTGCCGTTGTCCAGCACCAGCACGGGCGCGTTCGCTGGGCTGGGAGGTGGTTCGTCGGCCAGTTCGCGCGGTTGGGGCGGGGGCACGTTTTGGGTGGGTGGTCCCGAGTCGAAGTGGTCCGCGAGGCTTTCTTCGCCCGATGCCGTCTGTCCAGTCCCAGCTTCCCCCACCTCGAAGGGCCGAACCGGTGGTGAGGCCGCCAGCCGGGCCTGCCGGATGCTGGACCTGGTAGGAGGTGTGACCGGCGCTGGCGCCGGTCTAGCGCCGATCAGTGACCGGCGCACCGGGGGTGCAGGCAGCACCCCGGGCACCGGCCGCGCTGCG